>JAWJLM010000006.1 GCA_040191315.1 Bacillaceae bacterium S4-13-56
CAAATTCGCCAAAGAACATATCAACCGCAACCTGTACGAAGGTTACGACTGGGATTGTTGATATAGACCTAGAACGTTTCTTCGACACGGTCAATTTTGCCCTGAGTAATCGCAGGAAGGAAAGCTACATAGAGCTACTTCGCAGAAACAAGTGCTTTTCTTGTTTCATAGGGCGCTTGCACTTTTCTTATATAACTTTATTCACGGTGTTTGTCAAGTGAAAATAAGGCTTTCACCATTAGGTCTTGCACTCCATAGTACAATGGCTTCTATGAAAGAAAATACGCTTTCAAGAATTTCTTTAACTATAAGCAGAGTTTTTTCTAATAATGGAGAACTCTTGATTGACAAGCCAAGGTTTCTGATTTTCGTTCTAGCATTCTAGAAAGGTTATGTTGTATAATATACCGGATGAGAGGAGGAAGTCGCATGTCTTCGTCGAATCATGACGATTTTTATAAAAATAGTATCAAAAAACGCAGTGAAGAGACTAGAACTGTAAGAAAGATAGTTTCTATCGTATTACTGGTCTTAACCATTTCTCTTGTTGTTGCAGGATATTCGGGTTATTCGTATGTGAAAAATGGGTTACAACCTGTTGATCCCAACAGTAAAGAAACAAAAACGATTGAGATTCCAATAGGTTCATCCGTTTCTAAAATAGGTGATATTTTAGAGCAAGAAGGAATTATTAATAACAGTAGATTATTTCAGTTGTATATTAAGTTTAATAATGAATCTAACTTTCAGGCTGGAGAGTATACATTTAGTCCTTCTATGTCCTTAGATCAGTTAATAGAGTCACTTAAAACAGGAAAGATTATTCGTGAAGCTTTGTATAAAGTCACAATTCCTGAAGGAAAAACTGTAGATCAAATTGCAGAAATCATGGCAAATAAATCAAATTTTACGAAGGATGAGTTTCTCGAAAAAGTAAATGATGAAGAGTATATCCAACATCTTATAGAAACCTACCCTGATATATTAACAGAAGATATTCTACATCCTGATATTCGTGCACCGTTAGAGGGGTATCTATTTGCTTCGACATACGATTTTTATGAAGAAAATCCTTCTATTGAAACGGTTATAAAGAAAATGCTCGATAAAACTCAGGTAGTCATTTCACCTTATTTAGGGAAGATGGAGGAAAGCGAATTTACGGTACACGAGTTAGTTACGATGGCCTCTCTAGTGGAAATGGAGGCTAAGACTTTAGAGGATCGAATGTTAATTTCCAGTGTCTTTCAAAATCGTTTAAGTGAAGGTATGATGCTTCAGACAGATCCGACTGTTCTTTATGCGTTAGGTGAACATAAAGACAGGGTGCTTTATGTGGATTTAGAGGTAGATTCACCTTATAATACCTATCAAAATTACGGTTTACCTATTGGGCCAATAGCTAACTTTTCCGAAGATTCACTAATAGCATCCCTAGAGCCGGAACAAAGTAATTACTTCTACTTTGTAGCAGCTCCAGATGGCAAAATCCATTATGCAGAAACCTATGAGGAACATCAACGTTTAGTTAACCAATATTTGAGAAATAATGAATCTTAAGAATGCGGGTAAAAACACTCGCATTCTTTCCTTTTGCTATGATAAAATACTATGGTTGTATTTTTTAATGGATAGGAAAGGGTGGGTGGCATGGAGGAGACCTTGGAAAATTATTTGTTGAAATTTGTACCTGAAAAAAGTCTCTTAATTCAAGAGATGGAAAAGTATGCACATGACTATTCCATTCCTATCATGGAACCCCTTGGATTGGAATTCATACTTCAATTACTTCGTATGAAGAATCCTAAAAAAATTCTGGAAATCGGGACTGCCATTGGTTATTCTGCAATTCGTATGGCACAAGCTTGTCCTACTGCCTTTATCACAACCATAGAAAGAGACCAGGTTCGCTATGAGGAAGCTCTTAAAAACATTAAAAAGGCTGGGCTAGAAGAGCGAATTGAGGTAGTATTTGGAGATGCTTTTGATCAAGAGGAAATCGTGAGTAATAGTGAGCTTTATGATGTATTGTTTATAGATGCTGCCAAAGGACAATATCAACGGTTTTTTGAAACCTTTTCTAAATATGTACAAGAAAATGGTATGATTCTTACGGATAACGTCCTTTTTCATGGATATGTCTTAGATGAAACAGACGTTTCAAATAGGAAAGCCAAAATCGGAAAAAAGATAAACCGGTATAATGAATGGTTAACTAATCTTTCCGATTATCAATCTGTTATTGTTCCGTTAGGGGATGGAGTTTCAATAACGATAAAGAGGTGAATAGGATGAATAAACCGGAGCTTTTAGTAACTCCAAAAAATGTACAGGATATCGTCGATTTAGTAAGTGCAGGTGCAGATGCTTTTTTAGTGGGTGAAGAACATTTTGGATTACGTCTTCCAGGAGAATTTACAAGAGAAAAAATAGTTGAAGCAATTCAGTTGGTTCATTCATATAAGAAAAAATTATATGTGGCAGTAAATGCTATTTTTCATAATGATCGAGTAGGAGATTTAGAAGACTATCTTCCTTTTCTGGAAAAGACAGGTGTTGATGGGGTTGTATTCGGGGACCCTGCTGTTATTATGATTGCAAAAGCAAAGGCTCCTTCTCTCAAATTACATTGGAGTACAGAAACAACAGGAACCAATTGGTACACATGTAATTATTGGGGAAGAAAAGGAGCAAAACGAGCTGTATTAGCAAGAGAAATTAATTTAGATTCCGTTATTGAAATTAAAGAAAATGCAGAAGTTGAAATCGAAGTACAAATTCATGGAATGAGTTGCATGTTTCAATCGAAAAGAATGCTTATCGGAAACTATTATCGCTATCAAGAAAAAAATATGAAAATAGAGAGACAAGGTATGGATGAATCCTTGTATCTTTATGATGAGGAAAGGGATAACCGTTACCCTATATTTGAAGATGAAAATGGGACTCATATTATGAGTCCGAATGATATTTGTATGATTGATGAATTAGAAGAATTTTTTGAAGCGGGTATTGATTCTTTGAAAATTGATGGTGTTTTGAAGTCATCGGAATATATTTTGAATGTCACTTCTCTTTATAGAAAAGCGATAGATCTTTATTATGAAAACCCATCTTTATATGAAGAACAAAAACAGGATCTTTATGATCAAATAGAAAAGCTTCAGCCAAAAAACAGATCACTTGATACCGGATTTTATTTTAAAGAAACCGTATATTAAAAGGAGGAAATAACATGGCTATTGGAGAGATCTCAAAAGTGATAGATGGAAAACGTGTCATTGTAAAAAAACCAGAATTACTGGCGCCTGCCGGTAATTTAGAAAAGTTGAAAATAGCCGTGCGCTATGGTGCAGATGCCGTTTTTATTGGGGGTCAAGAATTTGGTCTTCGTTCTAATGCAGATAATTTTTCATTGGAAGAAATGGCGGAAGGCGTTGAATTCGCAAAACAATATAATGCCAGAATTTATGTGACTACCAATATTTTTGCCCATAATGAAAATATGGATGGGTTAGAGGAATATTTGCAAGGAATTGAAAACGCAAGAGTTCATGGAATCATTGTTGCTGATCCTTTAATTATAGAAACATGTAAACGTGTCGCACCAAAACTAGAGGTGCATTTAAGTACACAACAATCCTTATCCAACTTTAAGGCTGTAGAATTTTGGAAGGAAGAAGGGTTAGAGAGGGTCGTTTTAGCGAGAGAAACTAGCCATGAAGAAATTAAGGAAATGAAAGAAAAGGTGGATATAGAAATTGAAACCTTTATTCATGGTGCTATGTGTATTTCTTATTCTGGCCGCTGTGTTTTAAGTAATCATATGACTGCTCGAGATTCTAACCGTGGTGGTTGTTGCCAGTCCTGTCGTTGGGATTATGGGTTAATGAAGAAAAACGAGGGTGAAAATGATTTAGCCCTATTTTCAGAGGAAGATGCACCTTTTGCCATGAGCCCAAAGGATTTAAATCTTTTACTTTCCATCCCAAAGATGATTGATATTGGTATCGATAGCTTAAAGATTGAAGGAAGAATGAAATCTATCCACTATGTGGCAACTGTAGTAAGTGTTTACCGTAAGGTCATTGATGCTTATTGTGCTGACCCAGATCATTTCGAAATCAAAAAAGAGTGGATTGAAGAACTTGATAAATGTGCAAACCGCGATACGGCTTCGGCCTTTTATGAGGGAACACCAAGTCACAAAGAGCAAATGTATGGGAATCATAGTAAAAAGACATCCTATGATTTTGCAGGACTCGTTTTAGATTTCGATATTGAAAATAATATGGCAATGATTCAACAAAGGAACCATTTCAAGCCTGGTGATAAGATTGAATTTTTTGGCCCAGAACTTTCTGGTTTTTCCCAAACCGTAGGTACCATTTGGGATGAAGACGGAAATGAACTTGATGCCGCTAGACACCCGCTCCAAATTGTAAAAATTAAAGTTGATCAACCTGTTTTTCCTTATAACATGATGCGAAAGGAGCATTAATCATGCCAGAAAGACCTGTTGTGATTGGAGTTGCAGGTGGGACGGGATCGGGAAAGACCTCTGTGACACGTTCTATTTGTCAACGATTTTCTGATAAGACTATTTTAATGCTTGAACAAGACTATTATTATAAAGACCAAGCCCACTTGCCTTTCGAGGAGCGGTTAAAAACCAATTATGATCATCCTTTAGCTTTTGATAACGATCTTTTAATTAATCATATTGAAGCATTGCTTCAACATGAAAAAATTAAAAAGCCTGTATACGATTATAAGCTGCACACACGCTCCAATGAGATAATAGAGGTAGAACCAAAGGAAGTTATTATTCTTGAAGGTATCCTTGTCCTTGAGGATGAAAGGCTACGTAATCTGATGGACATTAAGGTATTTGTTGATACGGATGCAGATATAAGAATTATTAGAAGAATGTTAAGGGACATTAAGGATCGCGGCCGCACCATTGATTCGGTAATAGAACAATATGTTAACGTTGTTCGCCCTATGCACTTGCAATTTGTAGAACCAACAAAAAGATACGCCGATATTATTATTCCTGAGGGTGGACAAAATCACGTAGCCATTGACTTGATGGCAACAAAGATCCAGACTATTCTTAATGAAAAGATGGTAAACTACAGTTAAATTGTGAATATGATGTATGAAAATCTAAAACAATGTCATGATAAATGAGAAGAAAAGTATTGAAAAAAAAGAAAAAATCTGCCATAGTATGTGGTATGTGGTAGGTTCTAGAAATAAAACAATCCTTGAATGTTTATGATTCTGAGCGCACATCCCCATGTGATGCTCATTTTTATATAGTGATGTTGAACACAGGGATTCAAAGGAGTGTAAAATGAATGGCAGAAGAGAAAAGCTATTATATGACACAAGATGGAAAAGAGAAATTAGAAAAAGAATTACATCATTTAAAAACTGAAAAAAGACAAGAAATTGTTGAAAGAATTAAGGTTGCTCGTGGGTTTGGTGATTTATCAGAGAACTCCGAGTATGATGCGGCGAAGGATGAGCAAGCATTTGTGGAATCTAGAATTGCTGCTCTTGAAAAAATGATACGTAATGCAGTCATTATTGAAAATGATAATGATAACCCTAATATGGTTTCTTTAGGTAAATCTGTAACATTTGTTGAATTACCTGAAGGTGATGAAGAAACTTATCAAATTGTTGGTAGTGCAGAAGCAGATCCATTTGAAGGTAAAATTTCAAATGATTCTCCAATGGCAAAAAGTCTTTTGGGGCATGAAGTTGGAGAGAAAGTCACTGTGGTAACTCCAGGTGGAGAGATTAATGTAAAAATTGTTAAAGCAGAATAGGAAGCGTTTACTAAAAATCCCCCTCAAAATCTAAGTTGAACTTGAGGGGGATTTTTCTGTTGGGAAGAAATACATGAGAATCGTCATTTTTAACAAAAATTAGCGAGAATTCTCCTTCAAAATCTTTGATTTAGTGGGAGATGAATCGCTTTTTCTTTTGTGCTTATAAGAACCTACGTTCGACTAAATGATAGATAAATGGTATGATAAGGAGGTGCGACACATACCATTAAACAGATGGATTAACATTTGTCGTATGCAGTATAAATTTGCTCTCCTAGATAAACAACGCATCTACAAACAAGAAAAACGTTCATATGTAGATTTGATATGCAACATCAACAAACAATAGATAAGAAAGTTATTCCTATGTTGAAAGAAGTACCTTCTCAACCTTTACAAGAAGTTTTCTTTCGCTTAGAAAAAGCGTAGGAAAAATTCTCCCGTAAAGAAGCGAAATATCCTAAACTCAAAAAGTATACCAGTGTAGAATGTTCTGATTGTGGTCATCATGTAAAGAAATCCCTATCCGTGCGTACTCCTGTATGTATGAAGTGTGGGTTAATTATGGATAGAGATGAAAATGCAGCTCGAAATATTTTACATTGTGCAAAGGACGAACTATATCCTTCTGCATCCTAAGTATACAAACACTGTAGGTCGAGGTCCCGCCCGAACAGTATAATCTATGCCTGTGGAGATTATATAAGTTCTCCCTCGGATGAGGGGGGCATCGGTCTAAGAAACAGGAAATGTCTCTTATAAGGGATGCTCCATCAAAATCTATTGATTTAGTTGGAGAGGTTCACGGTTTGAATGTTTTAGTTATTGGAGACACTTGAGTTGAGGTGGTGAGTGTGAAGAATAGAGTGATTATTTTTGTGTGTTTCCTTGTGATTACTTGGGTAGGCCTAATATGGAGACTAGGAGATATTCAAATTTTTTCTACAGATTCATTTGGACCTGAAAACATAAACCTATTAGAGAAAAGTGTCCAACAACGAACACAAGTGATTCATCTTGGTGAGGGACGCGGTTCTTTTTATGATAGAAATATGCTGCCTCTAACAGAGGTGCCTAAAAAGGATATCGTTGTTTTTCCTTTTATAAAGGAAATTCCTGAAGTTGTTCAGATTTTGGAAAATAGGTTTCAAAAAGACTTTTCAAACCTAGCAGAATTAGAACAGCCTATTCAGTTATCAGAGCTGATAGGTCACAATATATCCATGGAAAACTATACATTTTTTGTAGAAAATCAAACCCCAGGGCTGGTTCCCATTGATAACTCAACCAATTATAAACCATTACTAGCTGAGCATTTGCTGGGTATAGTTGGTGAAAATGCGGAAGTAGAATCTCAAAGATACGGGAATACAACCTATAATCAAATTGGAGTGACAGGCTTTCAGGCCACCTTTGACTCCTTTCTAGTCAATCAAAACTCTGAAAAGCTGCTTTTGCATGTGGATGCTAAAAAACAACCATTGTTTGGACTCTCTTATTTTTATAAGGGAGATTCTTCTTCCTTTTATCCTGTGAAAATTAAAACCACGATTGATTCCACTATTCAACATTTGTTAGAAAAGAGTGTAGAGGATAACAAATTAGGGAAAGGTGGAGCTGTTCTTATAGACATAGAAAATAGGGACTTAGTGGCTATGGTTAGCAAACCATCAATCAATATTGATGATCCTTTTTCAGAAGGGTCTATCATTAATCATAATCTAAGGGCATATGCTCCTGGATCTGTATTTAAAACTGTAGTCGCAGCAGCTGCAATAGAAGGTGGAGAAGTCGACTTAAATCACACTTATAATTGTAATCTTGATTTATATGGAGAAAATGAAGCAAACCGAAAATTAGGAGCTCTATCCTTTGAAGAAAGTTTTGCTCAGAGTTGCAATCGAACTTTCGCACAAATTGGGGAAGAACTACAAAGAAATGATCCCAATGCTATTGAGAGCATGAGCCAAAAAATAGGACTTACTGGGCCTGTTGGATGGACTGGGGATATCTTTCATTATGAAGACTTTAGACAGTTCTCTGAGGAGGAAAAAGGGCATATATGGGGAGATTGGTATGATCGTCAATCCGCTAAAGCCATCAATCAAACCGCAATTGGGCAAAAAAATGTAAAAATAACTCCAATATCTATTGCCAACATGATGGCCACAATAGCCAACAGGGGTGTTTTTCAGCAGGTGAGGGGGGTAGAACGTATTCTTTATCAAAATGGAGCTACTATGGTTTCCTTTAATGAACAGCAGGGACAAAGGCAAGCTTTACAACCAAAGACGGCAGAAAGATTGGCAGATTTATTGAAGAAAGTGGTTGATTCTGGTACAGGGCAGTCCTTAAAAGGACTAAACGTTGCGGGAAAGTCAGGGACAGCAGAAACAGGAAGAGAAGGCAAAGAACATCATTGGTTCGCAGGATTCTTTCCATATGATCAACCTAAGTATACTTTAGTAGTATATGAACTAGATGTGGAAAACGGAAGTTACTTAACGTATCCGATATTTCGAGAAATTGTGGAGGGAGTTTACGAAGAGGAAGCCTCTAAGGATTGAACATAGAGGCTTCATTATCCTCAATATGATATTGATAATAGTTCATGAGATACTCTTCGATAAATGCATCTTTTTTTGTGGAGATAATAAATTCAAACATAATTTGTTCTTCAATATTTTGAATATGTATCATGGTTCCATTGGTAAACTGGATCATTAAAAGTTCTTTTTCTTTATCATATCCAAACTTTTTGAATGACTGAATATTCCATTCTGGATTTTCAAAACTTGTCCAAATCATTCGACCACCCCAAATTAAAGAATCTATTAACACTATATTACACGTTCGTTTGAGATATTCCTCCCCTCTGTCAAAAATAGAACAAATTCGACAAAAAAACATGTGCTATCATTCACTTATTTGTTTTAACAAATGTGCGAGAAGACTCCTTCCTCAAAAAAATTTTAGGTGGAGGTAGTTCAATGGCATTGGTTCTAGAAGTACACCATAGTATAATTATATAGAGACTCTCGGAATAAAAAACCACTTCATCGATAATTTGTAAAAAATTAACTAGGATTTCCGTTAGAGAGTATAAAGTGGAGTTATGTTTTCATGGAGTTTTCAAAAATGTACTATTTATTTTTAAAGAATAAACCAGGCGTTTGTTTGCGAAAAGATGATCGAACGTTTTGAAAAGTCAAGTGTTTTCTACAATTCGAGTGAAAAAATTAATGAAGAATTTCCAATTCTATCTGTGTAAATTGAAAAATCCCCCTATCAAAAGTAGGAGGAATCAAATATAACTGGTTCAAGAAAATCCTTGAACCACCTAACTTGGCGAATGCCGAGAGTCTATTTATAGCGAGGAGGAGAGATTGTATTGGAAAATTCGAATCAGGATTCTTCAAGAGTGAATCGATTTGAAAAGAAGCGTAGAGATACAAAAATGATAACGTTATTTGGTATAGTAGGGAGCTTATTGATTATTGTTCTCATCTTCCTTTTTATTTTTAATGATCCACCCCAAGATGAGGCGTTACCAGCAACAGCTACGAATGAAGAACATGAATCCAATAACAATGCAATTGAAGAGAGTGGAAATGAAGGTATGAATGATCAGGAACAAGAGGATAACCAACCTTCTGATTCTAGTGAAAACACGAATCAACCGGAGGAACAAGAGGACTTGTCTAACGAACAAGTACAAGAGAATTCAGACGATCCTAATGTGATCGAAACATACGCCAATGAAGCATGGGAACCTATTGGGACCGCTCAAAAAGAACCTCATACACCTAGCTTTGATAAAGAATCTGTTGATTGGAAAGAATTAAGACAAGCCATTGGGTACGCAGTGGAACTTCGACCAGATGATTTAATTTTATGGTGGGTAACTCATGGTGAGGCTATTCAGGAAAGAGTGGCTACTGTAACGAATTTACAACAAGATGAAGACAAGATCTACAGAGTGACTCTTAAATGGATAGAAAATCAAGGATATAAACCAATTATAGTAGAGAGATTAAAAGAAAATGATAAAAAAGAAAATACTAGCGAAAATGAACAAGATACTGAGGTGGAATAAGTGTCAATAGGAATTATTGGAGCAATGGAAGAAGAAGTAAAAGAAATTCTTAATTTTGTAGAAGTCAAAGAAACTAAAGAAGTAGCAGGTTGTTTGTTCCATAAAGGTGTACTACAAGGTACCGAAGTGGTAGTTTTACAATCAGGAATTGGAAAAGTAAATGCAGCGATGGCCACAACTATCTTACAAGAACGTTATCATCCAAAGTATGTAATTAACACTGGTTCAGCAGGTGGATTTGATCCTGATTTACAGGTTGGAGATATTATCATATCCAATGTAGTTACCCATCATGATGTGGATGTTACCGCTTTTAACTATGAATACGGACAAGTGCCTGGAATGCCAATTGTTTTTGAAGCGCACAGTGAGCTTCAAAGGATTGCTAGACAGGCAATTGAACAATTGCCCCAGTCTATTCAAGTAAAGACAGGGATGATTGCAAGTGGAGATACTTTCATGGAGGATGCCCAAAAAGTCAACACTGTTCGCGAACAATTCCCTAAGGTTCTTTGTGTGGAAATGGAAGCTGCTGCTATTGCGCAGGTATGTCATGTTTACAAGACTCCATTTGTTATTATAAGATCTTTATCTGATATTGCCGGAAAGGAATCTTCCATTTCTTTTGATAGTTATCTTGAAAAAGCAGCTAAAAATTCTGCCCAATTAATTTCATTTATGGTCGAAAGAATAAACCAAAAGTGACATTAAGTTCCATCCCAATCCTTCTTAATCCATGATATGATTAGGAAAGTAAGGGGAGGATTCGTTATGGAAACACAAAAAAACGAACTACAAATGAAACAAAGTGATTATTCGCGATTTGTTTATACTCTACTAATTGTAAGTTTTTATTTTTATATAGCTAGTCTTTTATCTGTATTTATTCAGGAAACTCAAGCTTATGTTTGGCTTATGCCCATAACCACATTTTGCTTAATTGCTGCTGGTTGGTTTATTTATCTTTGGAAAAAATGCCAAAATCAACTAAATGAATTAGAATCATAACAAAGGGCTCTATTATCCGATAGAGCCCTTTCATCATATACCTAATAAAATTAGTAATTATAATAATAGTAGTATCCACCTAATACTAATAAGAGAATAAGCAATACAACTAGCAATCCAAGTCCAAAGCCACTGCTGTATCCTCCACCATAGGGTGCACCTGCATAAGGACCTGCGTCATAAGGAACACCATAATATCCTCCATAACTAGGTCCATACCCATACCATCCGTAATAAGGTGCATCATTCCAATAAGGCATTCATAATCACCTCTCTTTGATGTTTCTATTATTAGCCTATGCACCAGATAGGAGGGGTGTTTGGGTCACATGTCCCCATACTTAAGATTCAGATTGCTCTTGTTTTTTTTGCTGACGATAAACTGCGTGGTATATCTTCATTAATGCTCTCTTTTCAATTCTAGAAACGTAGCTTCTGGAAATACCTAGTTTTTTAGCTATTTGTTTTTGTGTTAATTCCTCTTTTGAATCTAAACCAAATCGTCCAACGATTACCTGTTTTTCGCGTTTATCTAAAATAGACAGATACTTTTTAAGCTTCTCAAGCTCCATACTTAAAAGGATATGGTCAATGACATCTTCGTTGTCAGCTTTGAGGATATCCATCAAATGAATTTCATTTCCTTCCTTATCTTGACCAATAGGATCATGCAGGGAAACATCCTTTTTTGTTTTCTTTAAGGCACGCAAATGCATAAGAATCTCATTTTCTATACAACGAGCTGCATAGGTGGCTAATTTGGTCCCTTTATTTGGGGAATAACTTTCAATTCCCTTGATCAAGCCAATGGTCCCAATTGAGATTAAATCTTCACTGTCTTCTCCGGTATTCTCGAATTTTTTGACGATATGTGCTACCAACCTTAAATTATGTTCAATTAATTTGTCACGAGCTGCGGTATCTCCTTCCATCATTTTCTTTAAATAATATGCTTCATCTTCAGGAGGTAGAGGTTGTGGAAAAGCTTGATTTTTAACATAGGAGACAAAAAAGAACGTCTCTTTAATTATATATACAAGTGCTGTCATGAATGAAGACACATCTTACACCTCCTATTGATTTAGGCAAACGCCCATACACTATATGTATGAGAATAGGAGGAGATTGTGTCTGTCCAATCGAAATAAGGACATGTTTGATTTAAAATAATGTAAAAAAGAGCGGACAAAATGCCGCTCTCTTTAAAGTTTCATTAAAATTAACGTTCTTTTTGGTACGTAGGAAGGGTTTTAGCATAATCATCTCGTACACTTTTATCCCATAACTTCACTCCGCTGCGATAGGCGGCACGAGAAATCATATGACCTGAAACAGGAGCAGTAAGAAGTACAAAAATTATGGCCAAAATAAGTTTCCCACTGGAGACGCCATGCAGATCAAACAGGTATAGAAAACTGGCAATCATAATGCTCGAAACTCCTAAAGTAGCACTTTTCGTTGCAGCATGCATTCTTGTATAAATGTCTGGGAAACGTAAAATACCTATTGAAGCGGAAACAGTCACTATTGTTCCTACTAGTATAAAAAAGCTAATGATGATCTCTATCAATTATAACACCCTTTTCCAAAAATTTTGCTAAAGAGATAGTGCCAATGAACAATAAAATACCAATGAGCAAAATAATATCATTGAAGTTAGTGGTGCTTAAATATATAGCAAGCAATCCTACAAGAGCCATCATATTGTTTCCAATAGTATCTAAAGCAACAGCGCGGTCAGGGTTAGTAGGCCCAACAATGACTCGATAAAGAAGCATAAAAATAGATAGAGAGATCATTACCATCCCGAAAACAGTTACCCCTTGGATTAATCCCATTATCTTGTCACCTCCATGATTGCCCGTTCAAAGCTCTCTTTAATTTCATTTATGGATTTCTGAACATCAGGTATGTCCATGGCATGAATATAAATTTTTGATTGATCATTTGATACGGCCACCGACAATGTCCCAGGAGTTAGAGTGATTAAGTTTGCCAGTAGGGTAATTTCCCAATTACTCTTTAATTCTGTAGGAAGCTCAAAGATTCCTGGTTTAATGTCTAATTTTGGTTTATAAATTAATTTTAAAATTGATAGGTTAGATAGTGTAAGTTCCTTAAGGAAAAGAAAGATTAATGCTAGGATTTTATAAACCTTTCTCAGATAAAACTCATCTGGAATAAAACGCTGAAGCATCAAGATGAGCAATAGGCCGATAGTATAGCCCATTACAAAGGATGGTAGAGTATACGTTTCTCCAAGAAACATCCATATAATGGCGATTAGAATATTAATTACAATTTGAAAAGCCATAGCATTACTCCTTTAGCACTGTATTGATATACTGATTAGGATCTAGTAGGTAAGTAGAAATATTTTCTACGGTTGGATAAAACCACTCTGCTCCTACACCTAGTAGGATAGAAAACAATAACAAGAAAGCAGCAGGTAAGATTAATCTTTTTGCAACTTTCGGTTGTCTTTCAAAGTTTTCGTCTTTTTCACCCCAGAATCCCTGAATGAATATTCGAATCATGGAGTACAAAATAAGAAGACTTGTTAAAAGGGAAATAACCACTAATCCAAATTCCTCTTTTTCTACCGCACCTTGTATCAACAGTAATTTACCTATGAAACCACTAAATGGAGGTATCCCAGCCAAGGATAAAGTACCTATAAAGAAAAGCCAACCAAGCCAAGGATAATGATGAATCATTCCTCTGATCTTTCTTAGGTCACTTGTTCCAGCTAATGCAGCTAAAGCTCCAACTAATAAAAATAAAGCTGCTTTAATAATCATATCATGAATCAAATAATAAATGGTCCCTGCTATAGAAACCGTTGTAAATAGTCCGATTCCCATCAACATATACCCAACAGCTGGTATGATATTGTAAGCGACAATTAATTTAATATTAGAAGTAGAAATAGCACCAATTGCACCAAAAATCATAGTGAAAGCAGCTAACCAAATAAACAATTCATGTGTAATTTCTGGTTTATGATTAAAGATCAGGGTGAAGACACGTAGGATTGAGTATACACCTACTTTAGTTAATAGGGCACCAAACATAGCCGAAACAACAGGATTTGGTACACTATAAGATCTAGGAAGCCAATAGTACAAAGGGAAAATAGCAGCCTTTGTTGCAAAAACAAAAAATAGTAAAATACCAGCCCCAGTTAAAACACCTTGCTGTTCCACTTCAGCTACTCTTTCTGCCATTTGGGCCATGTTAACCGTACCTAAAATAGAATAAAGAAAGGCCACGGTTGTAACAAAAAGAATGGAAGAAAAAAGATTAAGTAAAACGTATTTTAAGGATTCTCTTAATTGGGCTTTTCCATTTCCCAAAACAATTAATCCATAAGAAGCCATTAGTAAAACTTCAAAGAAAACAAAGAGGTTAAAAAGGTCTCCTGTAAGGAATGCCCCAGAAACACCTGTAATTAATAAAAAGAAAAAGAAGTAAAAATAAAATTGTTCTTGTTCTTTACTTAGAACATGAGGAGCGTAAAAGGCTAAAGCTAATGCAATTATATTTGTAGTAATAATTAAAGAAATGGCAAGGGGGTCAGCGACAAGAATAATTCCATAAGGAGCTTCCCATCCCCCTGTTTCTAATACGATTGAACCATTTGTATATACTTGCCAGCCTATATACATAACCAAAAGAGTATTGAAAAGCATGACTACTTGAGTAAATCCTCTTGCCAAGGGTAACCGTTTTGTAAAAAAGGCAACGATAATTCCAGCTAATAACGGTATGACAATAGGTAGTACGGCTAAATTAATCATAATCTGTTCCCCTCAACTTTTCCATATTATCTGTCCCATTAAGCTTCGAGGCTCGGTATGCCAAAACAAGCAGAAAACTGGTTACTCCAAAGCTAATAACAATGGAAGTAAGGATTAAGGCCTGTGGTAATGGGTCGGTATATAAGTCGATTCCTTCTTCTAATATGGGAGGAGCACCTGTTTTTAGTCTTCCCATTGTTAAAATAAATAAATGGGCTCCATTGGATAAAAGCACAGTACCAATTATGATACGAAGAAGCTGTTTTTGTAATAGATTGTATATCCCAGTGGAAAACAGTATGGATGCTGTAATAATCATGATAATCTCCACTTTATTCAGCCTCCCTTTTACGTCCTAGTTTTAAAAGTCCATAAATACCAAGCGCCGCAAGACCTAGAACAGAAATCTCGAACAACGTATCTAGTCCACGCATATCAACTAGAATAACGTTTACTACATTGTCTCCTCCACCTAGCTCATGAGAAGTTTCTATAAAGTATTCAGAAATGGGCTTAAACCATTTGCTGTTATGAGCAGATAGTCCAATGATACCCATAAGGAGACCAAAAGCTACAGAAATAAAAATGTTTGCTGATTTTACTATAGGCCTCTCTGTTGTTTTTTCAAGCTGTGGCAGGTGATGAAAACTGAGTAAAAACAGCGCAACAGTTACAGTCTCTATAATTAGCTGTGTTAGAGCAAGATCTGGTGCTCTAAAGAAAACAAATAATAGGGAAATACCATATCCTACGACTCCTAAAATAAGAATGGCAGCTATTCTGTTTCTTGCAAAGATAGTACCAAAGGAAGCGATAATCATCACTAGGGCTACAAGAATTTCTGGCGCAGTTATGGCACCCATTTCACTAACATTAAGATTAATCCCATTTGTGTACAAAAGGACTCCACCTGTAATAAAGAAAATGGTAGATAGGATGAGGCGAATATATAAACCTAATGATCCCGTCATATAGCTATTAGTAATAGCTGCAGAATAAGTTTCACTTCGCTTAATTGTCCCATCATAAACTTGGTTAAAACTTACATTTCCAGGTAAAATTCTGTAGATTGTTCTCCATTTTTTTCTAGTGAGAAATAAAAGGGTTCCCAAGCCAACGACTAGGAGAGACATTTGAAAAGCAGGGGAGTCCCACCCATGCCAAAAATAGATCTTTTCTTCTACATGTCCTCCCCCTAGAATTGCACTTGCTGCATGAGAGAGAATCCCTTTATTAAATAGATTTGGAAAGAGCCCAATAATAATAACTCCAAAAACCAAAAGAATAGGTGAGATAAGCATACCAATTGGTGCTTCATGTGGCTTCTGTGGCAACTCATCTACTTTTAATTTTCCTCTAAATGTTCCAAAGAATAAATACATAGAATAAACAAAAGTGAAGATGCTCCCTAAAACAGCTATGATTGGCGTTACATTGGCCAATAAGGCTGCGTAGGAATTTTCAAAATGACCTATGTGCAAACTAGATTCAAAAAATAGCTCTTTACTGTAGAAACCGTTTAAAAATGGTAACGGAAAACCCGCCATAGAAAAGGTGCCAAATAACGCAAGTACGCCGGTAATAGGCATAAGAGCCATTAAGCCACCGAGTTTTCGTATATCCCTTGTGCCAGTCTCGTGATCTACAATACCAGCTACCATGAACAAACTACCTTTAAATGTGGCGTGATTCAATATATGAAATACTGCCGCAAACAAGGCAGCCTCCGTGCCATATCCAAGCATGGCCATAATCATACCTAATTGACTTATAGTCGAAAATGCCAAAATAGCCTTTAAATCGGTTTGCCGAACAGCCATATAGGATCCCCAGCATAGGGTAATTAATCCTACAGTTGAAACGACCATAAAGTACCACTCACTTGCAGCAAAAAGAGGAGAAAAGCGTGCAATTAGGTATATTCCTGCTTTAACCATTGTTGCTGAGTGAAGATAAGCACTAACAGGTGTAGGTGCTTCCATTGCATCTGGTAGCCAGATGTGAAAAGGAAATTGAGCAGATTTAGTAAATGCGCCTAGAAATAGGAATACAAGTATGATTCCTAAGAATGGACTAGTTAGAACTTTATCACTATTTTCAATCATAACTCTGATACTGGTTGTTCCAGTGATTACGGAGAGGGTAATGAAAGCACCAAGTAGACTTAGACCTCCCAAAACTGTAATCAACATTGACTTTAAGGCACCGTATCTAGATCGTTCACGATTGTGCCAGTATCCAATAAGTAAAAAGGAAGACAAAGAAGTTAGCTCCCAAAATGTATAGAGAACATACACATTGTCAGAGAGTGCTATGCCTAACATAGCTGCCATAAATAATAGTAAATAGATATAGAATTGTTTTAATTGTTCATCCTTGTTTAAATAATAGATGGAATAAAGAACAACTAGTGATCCAATTCCGCTTATCAGCAAAACAAAAAGTAAACTCAAACCGTCAATATACATATCAAAATTTATATGTAACGAGGGGATCCATGGAAAGGATTGTGAAATAGGAACAAAATCACTTCCAACAAATCTAATAAAATAAGTAAAAATAATGATTGGTATGACTAAAACCAACCAGCCTGTATGGATTTTATGCTTCCATTTACTTATGATGGGCACAAGAAATGCAAACATTATAGGTAACAGTACGAAAAAAATGATCACGTTCGCTTAATCCTCCCTTAAATTTTGTTATGATAGTTGATATCTTCTCTTTTTTTCGCTGTACTTGGTAGTTTGCCAAGATTTCTAAAACATTAGGAATTCGTGATTTTTTTGTACATTGCTAAAATAGCTGATACTACAAAAAAACCTTACCACAAATATTATGGTAAGGTCTAGCTTATCAATGCATTTTTTGTTAGATAAAAAATTTTGGTCAGTGTAGCTTTAAACAGATTTCTTTACTTTTTGTGATAAAGATCGTTTATGTATTTCTTGTTCAATTAGTTTAATAAACTCAACACTAAGTTTTAGTTCTAAAGCCTTATAGTAGGATTCAATTAATAACTCATCAGATAAATGTTCCATAACATTTCCGCTTAGTAGCGGTTTTCACCCCCTAATTTCTGTACAATGAAGGTAAGGATTTTTTTATTGATTTATTTATAGAAAAAGGTTTATTGCAATCGTTAAATGTCTGTCTTAATCTAAGTTAGTTATACTTTATCAAAAAAATAAAGGTAGGACAACCTCTAAAAATGTCCACAGAGCACTGTTCATAAGTTGTTGATAAAGTGTGGAATTGAATGGGAAAATCAATAAAATCAACCGAGATAATGTGAATAAAGTTATCCACAGGTAGAAGTTTTGATGAAATTTGTCGAAAAGTTTCAGGAATATTTTTAGGCGATGGGCACTAAGTACTAGATTTTGCCTTAAAATCCAAGTTTTTTTTGAAAGATAGAAATAAATTGTATATGATGAGTAAGGAGTTAAAGGAAAAATTGAGGTGAATGAGTTTGATGAAAAGGTTTTTGCCTTCAAAGTATGTTAAATCGATCTTTGAAATTCATCCGGATCAGTTGATTCAGGAAGGAATTAAGGGGATTATAACGGACTTAGATAACACATTGGTCTCCTGGGACCGCAAAGATGCTACCCCTGAAGTGATTCAATGGTTCAGGGTCATGGAAGAGAAAAATATAAAAGTAACAATAATGTCAAATAATAATGAAAAAAGAGTGAAAAAGTTTTCTGAACCCCTTAATACGCCGTTCATTTATAGTGCGAGAAAACCAATGAGTAAATCTTTCATACGAGCACAAAGAGATATGGATTTATTAAAAGAAGAAATTGTAGTTATTGGTGATCAACTGTTAACAGATGTATTGGGTGGGAATAGTGCCGGATTTAAGACGATTCTCGTTGTCCCCATTGAACAAACCGATGAATGGATGACAAGAGTGAATCGAAAAATTGAAAGAAGAATTTTACAGTGGATGAAAAATAGAGGGATGCTCACTTGGGAGGAATAGAAATGAAGCCTATTTGTCAGGGCTGTGGAGCTGTAATCCAAACAGAGGATGAGTCGAAAATTGGATATGCACCACGGTCTGCATTAGATAGAGAAGTCATTATTTGTAAAAGATGTTTTCGCTTAAAGCACTACAATGAAGTGCAAGATGTTGATTTAGAAGATGAAGACTTTATAAAAATGGTAATGCAAATCAAAAATAAAAATTCATTAGTCGTGAATATTGTTGATATATTCGATTTCGATGGAAGTTTTATCCCTAATCTTCCCAAATTAACAGGGAAACAACCGATTATTTTAATTGGAAATAAAGTCGATTTATTGCCCAAGTCTGTTAATCCTAATAAAGTGATACAGTGGCTTCGGACTTCATGCAAAAGTTATGGTTTGCAAATAGAGAAGGTTTTCTTAGTATCAGCAACAAACGGAATGGGAATGAAAGAGGCCGCAAGAGGGATTAACTCTGTGCGGGACGGAAAGGATGTATATGTAGTCGGGAGCACCAACGTTGGAAAATCAACCTTCATTAATCATTTAATTCATGACTTTTCAGGAGAGAAAGAAGCAATAACGACTTCTTATTTTCCGGGAACTACCTTAGGGTTTATTGAGATTCCGTTGGAAGACCATGGATCATTATTTGACACTCCAGGAGTGATTAACCGCTCTCAAATGGCTCATTATGTTTCGAATAATGATTTAAAGGTTATTACACCACGAAAAGAAATAAAGCCGGTAGTCTACCAGCTTAATGAGGGACAAACATTATTTTTTGCAGGACTAGGTAGATTAGATTATGAGAGTGGGGGCCGACATTCTTTTGTCTGCCATTTTTCAAATGAGTTATATATTCACCGGACTAAGCTAGAGCAGGCAGATTCCCTATATAGCGAGCATATAGGAGAATTGTTATCCCCTCCAGATAAGGAAACGAAGGAGATCCTACCACCTTTAATCGGTTATGAGTTTTATATAGAGAATGATAAAACTGATATTGTATATTCTGGACTCGGTTGGGTTACGGTGCCGGAAGGCGGAGTCAAAATACGGGCGTATGCCCCTAAAGGGGTTGCGATTTCAACACGACCATCCTTGATTTAAAAGGGGGAGAATGGATGTCATTATTTCTAGGATTAGTGGGGAATCCTGTTCATCATTCAAGAAGTCCATGGATTCATCATTATTTTTTAAAACAAATGTCTTTGGATGGCGGATATCATTTATTTGAGTTAAAAGAGAATGAGTTTGAAGAAGGAATTCGTGCTATGAAGCTTTTGGGTATTCATGGATTCAATGTAACAGTCCCTTATAAAGAGAAAATTCTTCCTTTTTTAGATGAATTAACCCCTATTGCTGCACGAGTAGGTGCAGTAAACACGGTGGTTCACCAGAATGGGAAATGGATTGGGCATAATACGGATGGAGAAGGATTTCTTGCATCTCTTCGGCAAAGCTATAAACAAGTAAACAACGAGAGTAAGATATTACTCTTAGGTGCGGGGGGAGCATCTCGAGGGATCTATGGTGCACTTACCCATCATCTTTTTTCAAAGGTTGATATTGCGAATCGTTCGGTTCCCAAAATGGAATCACTGAAAGAAATGAAGAAGGATACTACAGATACTCAAATTCTTTCTTTGAAAGAGGCAGAAGAGAAGGTTGGAGAATATGATGTGATTATACAGACAACTTCAGTAGGAATGGGGAAAGGGTCGAAGGATCAGATAATATCGCTACACAACGTATCTTCCAAAACCATTGTTTGTGATATCGTGTATCAACCTATTGAAACTGCTTTCCTAAAAGAAGCAAAGCGTCTAAATGCGCAAGTTCTAACAGGGCATGGTATGCTTATCTATCAAGCAGCATTAGCTTTTGAACAATGGACGGGTAAGAATGTGGATGCCACTCCACTTGTAAAGGAATTGGAATTAATCTTAATAGGTGAACAAAAATGCTAACAGGTAAACAAAAACGTTTTCTAAGATCCAAAGCGCATCATCTTGATCCGATCTTCCAAATCGGAAAAAGTGGAATAAATGAAAATATGGTCAAACAAGTTAAAGAAGCTTTAGAGAGAAGAGAGCTTATTAAAGTCAGTATTTTACAAAATAATGGAGAGGATAAAAGAGTTGTTGCAGAAGAGTTAGCTCAAGAAACGGATGCTGAATTAGTGCAACTCATTGGGCTCACGATTGTTCTATACAAAGAATCAGAAGAACATAAAGAAATTGTCCTTCCAACATAAAGCGGGGATAACATGAAAAAAGTAGGAATTTTAGGCGGCACTTTTGACCCACCTCATCTTGGACATTATATAATTGCTAAAGAAGTGCTTATTCAGCTTCAATTAGATGAGATTTGGTTTATGCCAACATATCAACCTCCGCATAAAGAAAATTCAAACACGAGTCCTGATCTTCGCAAGCAAATGGTTACCATAATGGCTAATCTTGATCAAAGATTTCGGGTGGAGTCTATTGAATTGGAAAGAAAAGGAATCTCCTATTCTTATGAAACGTTGACTATCCTTCGTAACCAACACCCAGATATTGAATTTTACTTTATTATTGGTGGAGATATGGTTGACTACTTGCCTAAATGGTATCAAATAGAGGAATTATTAGAAATAGTCACTTTTGTAGGTGTTAAAAGGGAGGGTTTCCCACATACAACTACTTATCCCATCATGGAAGTGGATGTTCCCTTTGTAGACATATCTTCGTCTATGATCCGTAAAAGATATCAAAAGGGACTGGACTCTTCTCATTTCTTACCTGGATTACTAGGAGATTTTATAAAGGAGAATCAGATTTATGAATCGTGAGGAAGCTTTGGCTATTGTTAAAGAAAAACTAAAACCTGAACGGTATGATCATACTATTCGTGTTTTGGAAACCGCGCTTCGTCTTGGAGAAAAAATGGGAATAGATTTGAAAAAGGTCGAGCTTTCTGCAATTTTTCACGATTATGCAAAGTACAGACCGAAGGAAGAGATGGGCCGGTGGATTTTATCTGAGAAGACACTTTCAAAAGATTTGCTACAGTATCACCATGAATTATGGCATGCTCCCGTAGGAGCCATTTTAGTGGAAAGAGAAGTGGGGATTCTCGATAAGGATATTTTGATGGCTATTAAATCTCATACTACTGGAAGAGTCAATATGTCTGATTTAGAAAAAATTATTTTTCTTGCTGATTATATAGAGCCCGGAAGATCTTTTCCGGGCGTGGATACGGTAAGAGAGGTAGCTCAAGATAATATAAATTTAGGTTGTAAATTAGCTCTTTCTAATACCATTATTTTTTTACTATCAAAAAATCAAAAAATCTATCCGGATACGTTTTTAGCTTACAATGATTTTGTAACAGGAGGGAAATAGAATGGATATAAAGGATTTAGCCCATGAGGTTGTAAAGGCATGTGATGATAAGCGCGCAGAAGATATTGTCGTGATGAATATGAAGGAAGTTTCCTTAATAGCTGACTATTTTGTGATTTGCCATGGTTCTAACGAAAGACAGGTTCAATCTATTGCAAGAGAAATAAAAGAGAGAGTAGAAAAGCAGGGAATTGAGGTTAAACGTTTAGAAGGATTTGAACAGGCTCGTTGGATTTTGGTGGATTTAGGAGATGTTGTTTGTCACATATTTCATAAAGATGAAAGAAACTATTATAACCTAGAGAGACTATGGGGAGATGCTCCATTAGAGAATGTCTCCGCTATTCTTTCGGAAGTGTAGGTTTCAATAATGAGTTATCAGCAATTTGCCCTAATTTACGATGAATTAATGGAAGATGCACCCTATGCTGATTGGGTAAAAATCACTCAGTTTTTCATAAAAAAATACATGAGTAATGTAGAACACATAGTGGATCTTGGATGTGGGACTGGGGAAATAGCTATTCGATTGGCTAAGCATGGATATAGAGTAACAGGAGTAGATCTATCTGAAGAAATGTTGACCCTGGCTCAGCAAAAGTCCTATTCTATAGATAATCCCCAATGGATATGTCAGGATATTCGAAAGTTAGAGGGCTTTAAGGAAGTCCCTTTGATTGTGTCTTATTGTGATGTCTTGAACTATATCCTGGAGGAAGATGAGTTGGAAGAGGTTTTTCAAAAGGTGTATCAATCCCTTAACGAAAAAGGACTTTTTATTTTCGATATCCATTCTCCTTACTATGTGCAACATGTTTTAAGGAACCAAACCTTTACACAAATTGATGATGAAGTATCTTTTGTTTGGCTTTGTGAGGAAGGATTACGTCCTCTTGAGGTCATCCATGATTTAACATTTTTTGTCCAGTCCAATCAATATCGAACTCTTTATGAACGCTATGACGAACAGCATGTTCAGAAAACCTATCCATTGTCTACATACGAGGGTTTGCTTAAGAAAACGGGATTTCATATCCTTGATGTTTTTGGGGATTTTATAGAAGGACAAGAACCTGGTGAAGAGGACCATCGAATTTTCTTTGTTTGTCAAAAGTAAAAAACTACCCTTTTTTGTTAGTCTTTCGGCTTTCAAAATGGGAACCCTATTTTTCACTTCAACTTATAAAGTGAACTTCTTTCAATCAGTGGGGACGGCCACTGATTAAAAGTTCACTTTATTTTTTACAAGAAAGTGTATAAAATTTGTGTAGCTCCAGCGAAAAAGCATCATCGAGTAATCTTCGAAGTTTTTGCCCCGAGTAATCGCACAAAGGAAAGCTACTTCGCAGAAACAAGTGCTTTTCTTGTTTCGAAGTAGCTTGCGTTTTTCTTAGTTGAAGGATTTTTAAGAGGAAGTGGAGAATACTTAAATGTCCACTTCATTTAATTGCTTTGCAATTTTATCAAGGTCATCATCATACTTTTTATGTGTTTTTTGAAAAAGGTGATGAAACATATGCTCCACTTCATTTTCTAACACTTTAATTCCTTCTCCTGTTACTCCGCCTTTTACGCATACCTTTGCTTGAAGCTCTGGCAGTGTGAAGTATCCCTTTTCTAATAAATTCCCTAGTCCTATAAGCATTTCAGCAGCCATCTCTGTTGCCACTTCTTCTGTGATTTTCGTCTCCTCAACTGCAGCTCTCACAAATCTCTGTGTTAAGTAACTAAAAAAGGCTGGTCCACAAGAAACAATATCAGAAGCAACTCTTGTTATGGAAGGGTCGATAAAAACTGGTTTTGAATACCTTTTTAAAGATTGTAGAAAATACCCTTTGACAAAGGGACTAACCCGAGTTCCAAATGTGACTAATGAGATTCCGGATAAGGATCTGTTTGTAATACTTGGAATCATTCGTATTGCCTGACATGGAACCATTTGTTCTAATTGTTCCACTTGGTAGGGACTTGTTATAGAAACAATACACTGGTCTTTATTTAAATATGGGGAAATTCCCTTTAAGACTGGTGTAATATCCAATGGTTTTACGCAAATAAAGAGGAGGTCAACCTCAGAAGCGATGGATGTAGCTGCCTCATGAACGGTAATATTGGGATACCTTTTTTTGAAGTAATCCGTTTTTGAAAAAGTACGATTGTAGATGTGTAACTGCGAATCGGTTATGACTTCACTTTCCATCCATGATTCAATCAAGATTCCCCCCATATTTCCTGTACCGATAACACCCCATTTTATCATAACTATTATCCCTCCTTAAGCACCTATACTCATAAATATATATGTTTAATTTTATAAGATATGAAAGGAACGTGTGAAAAGATGAGAGATTTACTTCAGAAAAAACTTTTCATTTTTGTCGGAATTATTTTGTGTCTTATTGTTTTGCTTTCATGGAATTTCCACAAGCAAAATCAAACAAATAATGCGCTTCCTACTCCTACTTCTATAGAGCATTCCCCTTTTGTTGAAGAACAGGAAGTTGACCAAGAAGAAGATGAAAAGAAACGATTAACTGTAGATGTGAAAGGAGCAGTTAGAATTCCGGGAGTTTATGAGTTAGAGGAGGGTAATCGAGTATTGCAAGCTGTTGAGAAAGCAGGTGGATTTACAGAAGAGGCAGATCAATCAAGAATCAACTTAGCCGAACTTATTTATGATTCCATGATGATAGTTATCCCGAAACAAGGAGAAGTAGAGGCTGGAATAGTTCCTTCAATGAAGGATACTAAAATCAGAATAAATTACGCCGATTTAAATGAACTGGAACAATTGCCTGGGATTGGTCCTTCCAAGGCGCAGGCTATTATGGACTATCGCACCCAATTTGGTCCCTTTCAAAAAGAAGAGGATTTACTAAAAGTTAAAGGAATAGGAGAAAAAACACTAGAACAGTTGAGAGAGTATATTCGTATTCCATAATTCATTGACGGATTTTTGACTCGAAGATACACTTACTTGTAAGTGCACAAATTGTCGAAAGGGTGAGGTGTAATGGATCGTATTTCGTGGGATCAATATTTTATGGCGCAAAGTCATTTGCTGTCCTTAAGAAGTACATGTGAGAGGTTAGCTGTCGGCGCTACTATTGTTAGGGATAAAAGAATTATTGCTGGGGGATATAACGGAAGTGTTACTGGAAGTGTTCATTGTATAGATGAAGGATGCTACGTAATAGACAACCATTGTGTCCGTACAATTCATGCAGAAGTGAATGCGTTATTACAATGCGCAAAATTTGGTGTCCCAACAGAAGGAGCTGAAGTTTATGTAACGCATTTTCCTTGCCTGCATTGCTGCAAATCCTTAATTCAAGCTGGGATCAAAGCTGTCTATTATGCCAAGGATTATCGAAATCATCCATATGGCATTGAGTTGTTTAAAAATGCTGGAGTTGAAGTGAAAAAAGTTGAGCTCCAAACTACATTTATAGATGTTCATCGTCAACAAAAATTGGAATTTGTTGAAGAGTTGTTAAAACAAATAGAGGATGGTGGGAAAAGCAGTCCTGAAGAGATGACAGATCTAAGGGGTCGTTTCGATAAGCTTTTCAACTAAGGGGCGGTGTTTATTTGAAAGGTCAACTATATTTCCTAGCACTTTTTAGTCTTATTGGGCTCTTAGGTGCTAGGACTACAATTGTCATTTCTATCTTGTTATGGCTTATTTTTAACCTTTTCCAGCATCAGATAATTTCCAAAAAGTTACTAATCAGTAGTGGCTGTGTTATGCTTTTCTTTTTTATGCTATTTACAAATATCACTCATGAAAAAGAGAATGTATCATTTGAAAATGGATCTTACCTAACAATCTCAGGAGATGTTAAAACAGTTACTCCTGTAATTGATAATAAATTTAAAGTACGTGTAAAAGCTGAAAATAATAGCTTGTGGTTAGTCACCGTTGTATTAGAAAATTCCTCTCTTATTCATCCGAAAATTCTTCCTTTTTCTTCCTGTCAATTTAGCGGCCTTACTTTTGATATAGAGCATGCAACAAATAGGGGACAATTCAATTATTATAACTACTTAAAGAATCAACAAATTTCTCATACTCTTCTTGTTTCCTCGCCCGAAACCATTTTATGTAATTCATCAAACAACCCACTATCCTTCATTTATGATTTGAGATTCTCAATTTTAGATTTCTTAAGAAAAAATTTTAGTGAGAGTACCTCGGCATGGATGGCCGCATTGCTGTTTGGTGAAGATGGATGGATCAATGATGAAGAAAGAGAATTGTTTCAAAAATGGGGTTTATCTCACCTTCTAGCTTTGTCTGGTCTTCATGTTGGATATGTGATCCTGTTTTTCTTTTCTATTTCTCTTTACTTCTTAAGAATATCAGTTCAGAGGACACGGTTTTGGATAGGATTGTTCTTACCTATCTATGGGTTAATGGCTGGATGGGCTGCTCCTATTCAGAGGGCTGTTGGTATGGCTGAAATTGGACTTGTTGGATGGAAGTGGAGAAAAAAATGGCCATTATTAGATGTTCTTTGCTTTTTCTTTCTTCTTCTGTTGGTCATATCACCCTTCTCCATATACTCTTTAGGGTTTCAGTTTTCTTATTTAGTTACTTTTTTTCTTTTACTATCCCGTAAGCTTTTTGAAAATACAGGTAAGATGGCGTTGTTATGTAGAATTTCGCTCATTAGTCAACTTTCACTTCTCCCCCTTCAAATCCATTATTTTTATTCCATTAATCCATTAAGTGTATTTGCAAATATTTGGATGATTCCCTTATTTACCCTTATTCTACTCCCATTCCTTTTTTTCTTATTAATTACTTCCTCCCTTCCTGTTCTCAAAGATTTCACATTTTTAGATTCGATTTTTGAATGGTTGATCGAAAAGGTTATTTATTTGCTAAAGGGTATGGATTACTTATTTCAAGGGGAATGGGTAGTTGGAAATATCCCTATTAGTAGCATATTTTTATATTATGTGTTTTTTATTGGATTTTTACGTTCTTGGGAAAAAGGTCGAAGTTGGAGTACCTTTCTATTTACTCTAGCTTTTACTGGAACTATTATAGTTGCGTCTGCACTTCCTTATTTATCCAGCGAGGGTAGTGTGACTGTATTGGATGTAGGGCAAGGAGATACATCTATTATTGAACTTCCTTATAGAAAAGGTATTATTTTAGTGGATGTAAAGGGTGATATGGAGGGAAGCTATTCTTATGACAATTTTATTAAACCGTTTCTGAAGTCAAAAGGAATCTCAACTATTGACTCAGTCATCGTAAGTCACTCGGATTTGGATCACAGTGGAGGACTTCCTTTTTTGCTTAAGGATTTTAAAGTGAATCAAATCGTAAGCAGCCCTTTTTCTTCGCTTATTGCTGAATACAAAAATGTGACTGTTGTAAAAGGAAAAGAGACTCTTTCTTGGGCAGGCACAGACTTTTATTTTTGGCATCCTACCACAAAGGAAAAAGATGAAAATGATCAGTCTTTAGTGTTTTCAGTTGTTTTAGGGGGGAAAAACTGGCTCTTTACGGGAGATATTAGTAAAGAAATGGAGAGTCAATTGATTAGCACGTTTCCAAGTCTTTCGGCAGATGTTTTAAAAGTATCACACCATGGAAGCAAAACATCAACTTCGGAGGAATTTCTAACACAGATTCAAGCTGACGTGGCCATTATCAGCGTTGGAAGAAGAAATGGATATGGTCACCCAAGTCCAGAGGTTATTGATCGTTTGAATCAAAGAAGCATGGTTGTTTTAAGAACAGATTTACACGGAATGATAAACTATATTTTTGATAAGACTAGTGGAACATTTTTAACTTTTCTTCCATAGGATAGAAGTAGAGAAAAAAAGTACAAAATTTCAAATTTAAAAGAGGCTGTATAATTCAGCCTCTTTTATGGTCATTTTAAAATGACCCAGCTACTTCAATCGTGGTAGCAATGAAAAATATGACCATAAAAAATAAAAAGGAATAAAGGAAACCACGTGCTGAGTCAGCGATATCGTCGTTTCTGGATTGTACATTTTTTTCAAATTCGTTCATAGTACCCCTCCTACCAATCTTTAGTATAAGTTAAATATTCTAAAAAATCCATAGTTAACAAAAGAAAAAACGGTATTCATGTAAATGGTTTTCCTAGGATGACAAGAGTTAACACATATAGTTTAATACAATGTGCACAACCTATAACTACAAGCGAATACCGTTTGAGGAAAGGATTCCTGGGACCTTTCCTCAAGCGTTTATATAGATAGGGGGAGTGAATTCATTCACTTCCCCATTTTTCTTGCTCATTTCAAGAATAATGGTTACGATAGGAGTATCTTAGAATAAAGGTTGATACATATGGATTATGTTACAATAATGCAGCAGCTTAAATCAAGGGAGTACTCTCCACTTTACTTGGTTTACGGAACAGAAAATTTTCTTATAGAGTCGATTCAGAAAACATTAATCGAAAACGTGTTGTCTCCGGACGAAATGGATGTCAATTTGTCCATTTATGATTTAGATGAAGTGCCTGTTCAAATCGTAATGGAAGATGCCGAAACCCTTCCTTTTTTTGGTGATAAAAAGGTTATTATAGCTAAAAATGCTTCCTTCTTTAAAGCAAAACCAGAAAGCATTGTCGAACATCAAATCGAGACTTTAGAGCATTATTTAGAAAATCCATCTGACCTGAGTATTGTATTATTCTTGGCACCTTACGAGAAGATTGATGAACGTAAGAAAATTGTTAAGGGATTCAAAAAACATGGTGTCGTTGTTCCGTGTGAGCCATTAAAAGAGCATGATGTAAAGAAATGGATTGATCGAGAAGCCAAACAGTTAAATTTGCGTCTTGATGATCAAATACCCGAACTGTTGATTACTGAAAATGGCGTTAATCTAATGAGTATTGGGAATGAAATTCGTAAGATGGGATTGTACGCAGAGGGGGATTATATTACCTTAAAAGATGCAGAAAAAGTTGTTTCAAGAACCCGCGAAGCATCTGCGTTAAAGATGGTTGACCTGCTTATGAATCAGCAAGTAGTACAAGCAATAGAATGGTTTAAGGATTTAATGAAACAAAATGAAGAACCAATTGCTTTGCTAGCACTGGTTGCTTATCAATACAGAATAATGCTCCAATCTAAGATCTTGAGAGCTAAAGGTTACCATCAAAGTCAAATTGCACAGCAATTAAAAGTGCATCCCTTTGTAGTTAAAATGGCCCTTCAAAGAGAAAGACGATTTTCAAAAGAGTCTCTGCATAGGGCAATGGATTTAATTGCCGAAACCGATGCCACTATAAAAAGAGGGATAATGGAGCCGGTGTTAGCCTTTGAATTGATGATTATGAAGCTTGCTCAAACAACCGAGGAAAAAATATAATTGTAGACGTTAAGAAAAGCGCAAGCACCTTAGAAGAAGGTGGAGGACGGCCGCTGATTGAAGTTTCGCTTTATCATCTTTCGAAATAGGGAACCCATTTTTCACTCCGACTTATAGATATAAAAAGACGACCCAGATTGGGTCGTTTTTATTTGCCATTATTTTATATTGAGTCATAAAAGGGATTAGAGTGCCATTAAGCTCCTAAACCATTAACCTTTTTAGTTAGGCGAGCTTTTTGACGGCTAGCATTATTTTTGTGAATCAAGCCCTTTTGTGCAGCCTTGTCAATCTTCTTAATAGCAGTACTTAATGCTTCCTTTGCAGAAGTAGCATTGTTTTCTGTAACAAGAGTTTCTACACGTTTAACCGCGCTTCTCATGTCAGACTTTTCACTGTGATTTTGCGAACGGTGTCCATTGCTAGTCTTCACTCGTTTGATAGCAGATTTGATATTTGGCATCTTCTTTCACCTCCCTAACCTACTTGAACCATACATAAGTATACAGGTTTCTCATCAGAATACTTGTACAACCTATAAAAGCTGAAGTCGATGTATGTCGATACTATCACTTTTCATTTTGCGGATAGTTGAACAAATGACATTTTACCAAACTGGAAGGAACTTTTCAATAGGAAGTTGTATGGAGACAAAAGGTATGTTCTTTTTCTAAAGAGGAAAAGCTAATGAGAGTAGGAGGCGATCATATGTTAGATGATAAATATCAAATTCGGACAGATCTAGCAGTTGAAGCAAAAGAGATGGTGGAAGAACAGCAAATAAAGGAAAAAGAGAAATCCGATGATGGTATTTTGGGTGTCCATGTAGATGAGCGTGAAGATGAAGACATCACGATTACTAAAGTAACAATTGAAGAGGAAGCTGCTGAAAAATTAGGTAAAAAAGCAGGTCACTATGTCACCATTGAAACCCAAGGCATTCGAAAACAGGATACTCCTCTCCAAGAACATGCATCCAGAGTATTATCAAAGGAACTAAGAGCTTTTTTCAAAAATCTCAACATTAAAGATGATGCCACTGCACTTGTTGTTGGATTAGGAAATTGGAATGTAACTCCAGACGCCTTAGGGCCAATGGCTATTGAAAAAATTATGATTACAAAACATCTGTTCACTTTGCAACCTCAAAATGTCCAAGAGGGATATCGACCAGTAGCTTCATTGACCCCAGGAGTTATGGGGCTGACTGGAATTGAAACCAGTGACATTATTCATGGAGTAATAGAAAAAGTAAAGCCGGATTTTGTGATTGCTATAGATGCGTTAGCTTCTCGATCAATAGAACGTGTGAATTCAACGATCCAAATCTCTGATACGGGAATTCACCCTGGTTCAGGAGTGGGAAATAAGAGAAGAGAGTTAAGTAAGGATACGTTAGGAATTCCTGTTATTGCCATAGGAGTACCTACGGTTGTTGATGCAGTAACCATTACAAGCGATACGATTGATTATGTATTTAAGCATTTTGGAAGAGAAATGAAGGAAAAAGATAAACCATCCAAATCATTGCTACCTGCAGGAATGACGTTTGGAGAAAAAAGAAAATTAACAGATGAAGATCTCCCGCCCGAAGAACATAGGGCAGCTCTGTTTGGGATGATTGGTGGATTGTCCGAAGAAGATAAACGTCAGTTAATTCAAGAGGTACTATCGCCGCTTGGTCATAATTTAATGGTGACTCCAAAGGAAGTGGATGGTTTTATTGAAGATATGGCTCATGTCATTGCAAGCGGCCTAAATGGAGCTCTTCATGACCAAGTATATGAGGAAAATCAAGATTCCTATACCCGATAAAAAAGGTTCTACTTCTCAATGACTTTTCATAGAATCTATTAGATTCACTAGAGTCACGAGAGGAGAACAATAATGAAAGGGATCGGATTATACCGGAGGAAATCAAAATGGAGAAAACTGAGTAAAAATGGTTCTGTATACATGATATCGTTTTTAATATTGTTTTTTTTAATAGGCGTCCTAACTGCTTTAAAGCCAGCACTTCAAATAACTTCGGAAAAAATAGAAAAATGGACAAGCTCAATTGATGGAACCTCGTTTCTCTATTTGATGCAGCAAGAGAATAAAATATTTTCTTATGCATTTCCAGAGAATATACCGGAAGTCAGTGTGACAAAAGTAGCTTTCCAATTAGCTACTCAAGTTAAACCAACAGATCCCAGGACATTTTTGGGGAGGGAATTGCCAGGAGTTTCAACCTATAACGAACAAATTATTGTTGCAGGGGAAGGAACAGATTACACGACAATGCCTATAGAGTCTTCCCCTCCTTTTGAAGTGTTAGATCAAAACCGGGTGGCAAATGTTGATGAAAGTTTGCTGCATGAAGAGGAGGATACCCCTCATCATGCCCAAGGTAATACACTTGGAAAGCCGACTGTCTTTGTCTATCAATCACATAATCGAGAATCTTTTCTCCCCCATTTGCCAAAAGGTACAGAACCAAATTCAGCTGTTCATAAAGAAGTGAACATCTCCTTAGTTGGGAAACGTTTTTCAAAGAAGTTAGAAGAAAACGGAATCCCCACTGAATATAGTAACAAAGATATCCCCAATTTATTAAAACAAATGGGGTTACAATATTTTGAATCTTATTCCGCTAGTCGAGAAATGGTTACTGAGGCTTTAGCACAAAATAAATCTCTATCGTATTTGATTGATTTTCATAGAGACAGTCAAAGATATGAAACAACAACTACTGAGATAAATGGACAAAAATATGCACGAACGATGTTTGTCATTGGTGGAGAAAATGAAGGATATGAAAAAAATTTATCATTGGCAATGAAACTTCATGAGAAACTTCAAGAAAAGTATCCTGGACTAAGTCGAGGAGTAATCACGAAAAAAGGTGCCTATACAGATGGAAAGTTTAATCAAGATTTATCCCAAAATTCTATTTTGGTTGAAGTTGGGGGAATAGATAATAGTCTCGAAGAACTTTATCGAACGGCAGATGTCTTTGCAGACCTATTCAGTGAATTCTATTTTGATGCGGAAATGGTCTCAGGGCAAAAGGAGGAATAATATGACACGGTTTATCATTTGGATGTTAACCCTTATAAGTCTGTTTCTTTTTGGAGTTATTTTTGGAATTAACCAAGCTAGTCAAGGAATCCTTTCCATCAAAGGTTATGAAGGTGGAAATTGGACGGAAGCTGTCCAAGTTAAAGACAATGTGAAAGGAGAAACAAATGATGAGTCCTATGTCGTTGAAGTAATGGGAAAAACATTTGAACAGCAATCTTTAAAAGAAAAGCAGTCTATCTACCAAACGAACTATGAGGAAACAACTACTCAAAAGATTGCCGGCACTTTTCAAAAAACAGTCCAATGGGGATATAACCAGCTCGTATTTATAATGCATGAGGTTGCAGGACTGCTTTTCTAAAAGGGATCCTCCTATTTTCATTGAATCTTAGGTAGGCAATTGCTATAATCAATGCGAGCCATTGTGCTGAAAAGTAGGAGTGATCATCAATGCCGAATAATAAAAAGAGGCAAGTTAGGAATTTTTCCATTATCGCTCATATTGACCATGGGAAATCTACCCTTGCTGATCGAATATTAGAAAAGACGAAAGCGTTAACCCAACGTGAAATGAAAGAACAATTTCTTGATGCGATGGACTTGGAAAGAGAACGAGGAATTACCATTAAGTTAAATGCTGTACAATTAAAATATACTTCTAAAGATAATGAAGAGTATATTTTTCATTTAATTGATACCCCAGGACATGTTGACTTTACGTATGAAGTATCCCGAAGTTTAGCTGCTTGTGAAGGAGCTATACTTGTCGTAGATGCTGTTCAGGGGATTGAAGCACAAACATTGGCCAATGTATACTTGGCATTGGATAATGATTTAGAAATAATTCCTGTTATTAATAAAATTGATCTTCCAAGTGCAGACCCTGAGCGTGTAAAAAAAGAGCTAGAGGATATCATAGGCCTTGACGGAGATGACGCTATATTAGCTTCAGCTAAAGCAGGGATTGGAATTGAAGAAATTTTAGAAGCGATTGTTGAAAGGGTTCCAGAACCTGCTGGTGACCCGGATGCACCGTTGAAAGCATTAATTTTTGACTCTTTATATGACCCTTATCGTGGTGTTGTTGCCTACGTTTGTGTCAAAGAGGGCACGGTTAAAGTTGGAGATAAAATAAAAATGATGGCGACTGGTAAAGAATTTGAAGTCAATGAAGTCGGGGTGTTTAATCCAAAGCCAGTACCACTAAAAGAATTAACAGTTGGAGATGTAGGTTACCTAACAGCTTCCATTAAGAATGTGGGAGATACCAGAGTTGGGGATACCGTAACCCACGCAAAGAGACCAGCAAGTGGACCATTACCGGGGTATAGACGATTGAATCCTATGGTTTATTGTGGACTCTATCCAGTAGAATCAAATAAATACAATGATTTGCGTGAGGCACTTGAAAGATTAGAATTAAATGATTCATCTCTTCAATATGAGGCTGAAACCTCTCAAGCTTTAGGATTTGGTTTCCGATGTGGATTTTTAGGATTGTTGCATATGGAAATTATCCAGGAAAGAATTGAAAGAGAATTTAAAATCGATTTAATTACTACTGCTCCAAGTGTTATTTATCAGGTGGAATTAACCGATGGATCGGAGCAAAGAATTGATAATCCATCCTTTATGCCGGATTCACAAAAAATCAAAGAAATTCATGAGCCTTATGTGAAGGCTTCTATCATGGTTCCGAATGAGTATGTTGGTCCGGTTATGGAAATCTGTCAAAGAAAACGAGGAGATTTCATAACGATGGATTATTTGGACGATATTCGAGTAAATATTTTGTATGAAATTCCATTGTCTGAAATCGTCTATGACTTTTTTGACCAACTGAAATCTCAAACTAAGGGATATGCTTCCTTTGATTATGAGCTCATTGGATATAAAGCTTCCAAATTAGTGAAAATGGATATTCTTTTAAATGGAGAAACCATTGATGCACTTTCTTTTATTGTTCATCAAGATTTCTCGTACGATCGTGGAAAAATGATCGTGGAAAAATTAAAAGAGTTAATTCCAAGACAGCAATTTGAAGTTCCTATTCAGGCTGCTATTGGAAATAAAATCGTTGCGAGGTCCACGATTAAAGCAATGCGTAAAAACGTATTAGCAAAATGTTATGGTGGAGATATCTCTCGTAAGAGGAAGCTTTTAGAAAAGCAAAAAGAAGGCAAGAAGCGGATGAAAATGGTTGGATCTGTTGAGGTTCCACAAGAAGCATTTATGGCTGTATTACAAATGGATGATCATTAATGAAATACAAGAGGATCGAGGAACCGCAGGATATATGTCTTGCGGTTTCCTTATACTGTAAGAAGGAAGAGGATAGAAATGATAAGAGCGGCCTATGTACACGTACCTTTTTGTCGATATTTATGTCATTATTGTGATTTTACAAAAATGTATTATCAAAAAGAACTAGCAGATCAATATATAAATACTTTAAAAATGGAAATTCAAAGGAAAAAGCAACAGGTGGATTATGGCCCTTTGAAGACATTATATATTGGTGGGGGAACTCCATCAGCCCTCACACCAGACCAATTAACCAAATTGTTTTCTCTGCTACGGGAGCAATTTACACTTGAATCAGGAGCAGAATTTACAGTCGAAGCAAATCCTGACGATTTTTCTGATGAAAAAATAAGGGTGTTCCATGAATATGGTGTGAATCGGGTTTCCTTAGGTGTCCAAAGTTTCGAGGAAAATTTGCTTGAACAGTTAGGACGAAAACATACGAAGCAAGATATATATCGATCGATTGATTTTCTAAGAAAAATAGGGATCTCAAATATCTCATTGGACTTGATGGCGGGGTTGCCTGGTCAGACGTTAAAAAGTTTTGAAACTAGTGTAGACGAGGCACTTTCTTTCAATCTCCCTCATTATTCAACCTACCTTTTGCAAATCGAACCAAAAACAATTTTTTATCTGAAATATAAAGAAGGGAAATTATCAAAGCCACCCGAAGATTTGGAAGTGGATATGTACCATTTGCTTGTCTCAAAAATGAAAGAGCATGGTATGGATCAATATGAAATTAGTAATTTTTCTAAAAAAGGTTTCGAGAGTAAGCATAATCTTACGTATTGGAATAATGGATATTACTTTGGATTCGGACCAGGGGCTCATGGGTATCACCCTGGGAAACGAATTGTTAATATGAGACCAGTTAATCATTATATAAAATCAGAGGGAGAAGCAGTCTTAGAGGAAATTCCTATAAGTAGGAATGAACAGATTGAAGAGGAAATGTTTTTAGGATTGCGGAAAAATCAAGGGGTATCTTTAACAAAATTTAAAAAGAAATTTGGGGAAGATGCTACCGTATTGTTTCATCAACCTATCTCTAAGTTACAAAATAGAGGTTTACTTGAACTTGAGGAAGGATTCTTACGTTTAACTGAAACTGGCAGATTAATCAGCAATGAAGTGTTTCTAGAGTTTCTATTATCGTAAAAGAATTTCAATGTATTCTCGTTGACAATCAAATAGGCATTTGTTAAGTTATTATTAGATTTAGCACTCGTTAGATAAGAGTGCTAACAGGGGTGATCATCGATGTTATCAGATAGGCAATTACAAATTTTACAGGTTATTGTTGATGATTTCATTCAAACGGCACAACCGATCGGTTCACGTGCTATTTCTAAAAAGGATCATGTATCCTACAGTTCAGCAACCATAAGAAATGAAATGGCTGACTTGGAAGAAATGGGGTTTTTGGAAAAAACGCATTCTTCCTCGGGACGTATCCCATCAGAAAAAGGGTACCGATTTTATGTCGATCATTTACTAGCACCTTTTCGTATGAGTAAGAAAGACTTAAACTTGATTCGAGAAGCTTTTAATGACCATTTAATAGAACTGGAGCATACCGTTCAACGTGCTGCGACTATTTTGTCAGAGTTATCAAACTACACTTCTATTGTTTTGGGACCAGAAGTGTACGAAACGAAATTGAAGCAACTTGAAATTATCCCCTTAAATGATCAGTCAGCAGTAGCCATATTGGTAACAAATACTGGACATGTAGAACATCGGTCATTTACTGTTCCAGAGGGGGTAGATCCAAGCGACATTCAAATCATGGTGAATATCTTAAATGAACGGCTAGTTGGAGTTCCAATCGTTCAGTTAAACGATTATATCAATACGGAAATTGCGACATTGTTAAGAAAGCATACGAATAATTTCGAGAAGTCATACAAACTTTTGCACTCAGCATTGCTTGAGAAACGTCCAACAAAACTTTATGTTGGGGGTAAAACAAATATTCTAGCTCAACCTGAGTTTAAAGATGTAAATCAAATACGCACCCTTCTGTCTATTATTGAGCAAGAAAAAGAGATTGCGCCTATCATTCGTCAAAACAATGAGGGAGTAAGAGTTGTTATAGGACAAGAAAATAAGGTTCAAGCCATGCAAAACTGCAGTTTAATAACAGCATCTTATACCTTTGGTGATAAACAGTTAGGAACCATTGCTATTTTAGGTCCAACTCGGATGGAATATTCAAGAGTGATTTCGTTATTGAATGTTCTTTCTGGACAAATGAGTAAAACCTTTCAATCCTGGTATCAAAATGGATCATAAAGGACATAGATGAAATAGGTGGGGAATTTTATTTTCCCATCCCTTCTTTTTGTATATCCCGCATTAACGGGAAGTAATACCTCCACCTCAAGTCTTAAGTGAAACGAAAAGAGTAGGTGGGGGATAAACTGTCCATAAATGTCCGATTGGTTCAAGGACCTTTCGATCATACCTGGGTGCAAACAATCAGTAGGGGCAGCCACTGATTGAATTTTCACTTTGTGTATGGGAATATAACAGAGAAATGGACCTTGGGAATAGATGATCAACTTGTTTGATTATAGAATGCAGCTAAATCCATAGGAGGTGACGATCTTGGAAGAAAAAGAAGAAACGTTAGAACAGGATAAAATCACGGAAGAAAATGTTGAAGGGAATCTAGAAGAAAATGTTGAAACAGAAGTAGTAGAGGAATCTGTTTCTGTACAAGAGTATCAAAATGTACAGAAGGAAAAGGATGAAGTATATCAAAGATTTCTTCGCCTTCAAGCTGACTATGAGAATTTTAAACGTCGTACAATAAAGGAACGTGAAGCTGATCGAAAGTATCGCTCACAGGATCTTATTCAAGATATTTTGCCAGTTTTAGATAATTTTGAGAGGGCTCTTCAAATACAGGCAGAGGAGGCATCTTTTTCTCAGTTTGTTGATGGAATGAAAATGGTATACAATCAACTGCGACAGGCTCTGGTTAAAGAAGGTATAGAAGAAATTGGAGCAGAAGGGCAACCTTTTGATCCAAATTTCCACCAGGCGGTGATGCAGGTTCAAGACCCGGAACAACCACCTAACACAATAGTGGAAGTTTTTCAAAAGGGTTATCGTTTGAAGGACCGTGTGATCCGTCCTGCTATGGTTAAAGTAAATGAATAATTGTTGAAGATGATTGAAGGAGGAAAATTAAATGGGTAAAATTATTGGAATCGATTTAGGAACAACAAACTCTTGTGTTGCTGTAATGGAAGGTGGAGAAGCTAAGGTTATTCCAAACCCTGAGGGGAATCGTACAACTCCATCTGTAGTCGCGTTTAAAAATGGGGAAAGACAGGTTGGGGAAGTAGCAAAGCGTCAAGCTATCACAAATCCAAATACAATCATATCTATTAAGCGCCATATGGGAACTGACTACAAAGTTCAAGTAGACGATAAGTCTTATACACCACAAGAAATATCAGCTGCCATTTTGCAATATATTAAATCCTATGCTGAAGATTATCTCGGTGAAAAAGTAGACAAGGCTGTTATCACCGTACCTGCCTACTTTAATGATGCTGAGCGTCAAGCTACTAAGGATGCTGGTAAAATTGCAGGATTAGAAGTGGAGCGTATTATCAATGAGCCAACTGCAGCAGCATTAGCCTATGGAATTGATAAAGAAAATGAAGATCAAACTATACTAGTCTATGACCTTGGTGGAGGTACCTTTGATGTTTCCATCTTAGATATTGGAGATGGGACCTTTGAAGTAGTGGCTACTGCAGGGGATAACCGTTTAGGTGGAGACGATTTTGACCAAGTAATCATCGATCATATGGTTGCTGAATTTAAAAAAGAAAACGGAATTGATCTTTCTAAAGACAAAATGGCTTTACAGCGCCTAAAAGATGCAGCTGAGAAAGCAAAGAAAGACCTTTCAGGCGTAGCTCAAACTCAAATTTCTCTTCCTTTTATCACAGCGGGTGAAGCTGGACCATTACATTTGGAAATGAATCTTTCCCGTGCTAAATTTGAAGAGTTAACCGCTCATCTTGTAGAACGTACAATGGGTCCAACTCGCCAGGCGCTAAAGGATGCAAATATGTCTGCAAGTGGGATAGACAAAGTTCTTCTTGTCGGCGGATCAACAAGAATTCCTGCTGTTGTTGAAGCGATTAAAAAAGAGATTGGGAAAGAACCTTCTAAAGGGGTTAACCCAGATGAAGTTGTAGCACTTGGAGCTGCCATTCAAGGTGGAGTTTTGCAAGGAGATGTTAAAGATGTAGTTCTTCTTGATGTAACACCACTTTCTCTAGGTATTGAAACAATGGGTGGAGTATTTACAAAGTTGATCGAAAGAAATACAACGATTCCAACGAGTCATTCTCAAGTATTCTCAACAGCTGCTGATAACCAAACTGCTGTTGATATCCATGTCCTTCAAGGGGAACGTGAGATGGCACAATATAATAAAACATTAGGTCGTTTCCAATTAACTGATATTCCTCCGGCACCAAGAGGGGTTCCACAAATAGAAGTATCCTTCGATATCGATGCTAATGGTATTGTTAACGTCCGTGCTAAAGACCTTGGCACAAATAAAGAACAGTCTATCACCATTAAATCTTCCTCTGGATTATCCGATGATGAAGTAGAAAAAATGGTGAAGGAAGCTGAAGAAAATGCAGAAGCAGATAAAAAGAAAAGAGAAGAAGTTGAACTTCGCAATGAATCTGACCAACTCATTTTCACTACAGACAAGACCATTAAGGATCTCGGTGATAAAGTAACAGAAGAAGATAAAAACAAAGCTGAAGAAGCAAAAGAAGCTCTTAAGAAGTCCTTAGATGGTACAGATTTAGAGGAAATCAAGTCTAAGAAAGAAGCCCTTCAAGAGCATGTTCAAAACCTTTCAGTTAAGCTTTATGAGCAAGCTCAACAACAAGCTCAACAAGGAAATACAGATGATAGTGTAGTTGATGCTGATTATGAAGAAGTAAATGAGGATGGAAACAAGTAAGAAAGGATAAAGTCAAAGTCAGGAAGTTTCTTGGCTTTGGCTTTTCTCACGTAAAGAGCCATCTTAGCAGATAAGATAGGATTAACTTTTTTATCCCTCATGAACAGGTGGTAATACCCCACCTTAAATCTTAAGTAAAATGAGAAGAGTAGGTAGGGATAAACTGCCTGTAAATATCCGATTGGTTCAAGGGCCTTTGGGTCGTACCCTTGGGTGCTAACAATCAGTTGGGCCAAGTTTTTCTAATGTGTATAAGTGCAACTAGGAATTAAAATGCCAAGTTTTCCAACGTTGCGAAGGCTCGTAAAGTAATGTTATGATTAAATTTATGCTAGTAGATACTGGGAGAGTGATTGGACGTGAGCAAACGGGATTATTATGAGGTGCTGGGAGTTTCCAAGGATGCCTCAAAAGATGAAATTAAGAAAGCCTACCGAAAACTTGCTCGAAAATACCATCCAGATGTAAATAAGGACCAAGATGCTCCTGAAAAGTTTAAAGAAGCAAAGGAAGCCTATGAGGTTCTAAGTGACGAGCAAAAGAGAACGCAGTATGACCAATTTGGCCATGCGGGACCTCAAAATCAAGGCTTTGGTGGTTTTGGGGGAGCGGAAGATTTCGGTGGTTTTGGAGATATTTTTGATATGTTCTTTGGTGGGGGTGGTCGCCAACGTGACCCAAATGCCCCGAGAAAAGGAGCAGATCTTCAGTATACAATGACATTAAGTTTTGAAGAAGGCATATTCGGAAAAGAGACAGATATCCAAATTCCAAAAGAAGAAACGTGTGAAACATGTGACGGGTCAGGAGCTAAACCTGGGACACATCCAGAAACCTGTTCCCACTGTAATGGTACTGGTCAAATGAATGTAGAACAGAATACTCCATTTGGCAGGATTGTAAATCGAAGAGTTTGTCAACACTGTCAAGGAAAAGGGAAGATTATTAAAGAAAAATGCAGAACATGTGGTGGAGAAAGCAAAGTACAGAAGCAAAAAAAAATTCATATCTCCATTCCAGCTGGTATTGATGAAGGTCAACAAATTCGTGTTTCTGGGCAGGGTGAACCAGGTGTAAATGGTGGTCCATCAGGAGATTTATATGTAGTGATTCATATCCATAATCATGAATTCTTCGAAAGAGAGGGAGACGACATTTACTGTGAAATGCCGCTCACTTTTGTCCAAGCAGCACTAGGAGATGAGGTTGAGGTTCCAACTGTACATGGACGAGTAAAAATTAAAATTCCAGCAGGAACTCAAACAGGTGCTAACTTCCGTCTTCGTGGTAAAGGGGCTCCTAATGTGAGAGGGTACGGACACGGGGATCAACATGTTAAAATCCGAGTTGTTACTCCTAAAAACTTAAATGAACGACAAAAGGAACTTCTTCGTGAATTTAATGATGCTGGGGGAAATGATCCTGCTGATGAGCAACAGGATTCGATTTTCCAAAGAGTAAAACGCGCATTTAAAGGCGAATAAATATCTGGTGAAATGAGATGATCTGACTTGAAATGGTCTGAAATTTGTATTCATACAACCAATGAGGCGGTTGAGCCTGTTTCAAATATCTTACATGAAGCAGGGGCAAGCGGAGTTGTTATTGAGGACCCGCAGGATTTAGTTAAGGAAAGAGAGACTTTCTTTGGTGAGATTTATGAATTAAACCCTGATGATTATCCAGAGGAAGGAGTCTATGTAAAGGCCTACTTACCAGTTAACAGCTTCTTAGGAGAAACTGTCGATCAAATCAAGCTTGCAACCCAAAATCTTGTGAAATATGACATTGACATTGGGAAAAATGCAGTAACGATTAGTGAGGTAAATGAAGAAGAGTGGGCAACTGCCTGGAAGAAATACTACAAACCTGTGAAAATTTCAGAAAAGATTACAATTATTCCAACATGGGAAGAATATGCTCCCGTTTCAAGTGATGAGATCATCATTGAACTGGATCCAGGAATGGCTTTCGGAACGGGTACCCACCCAACCACTGTATTAAGTATTCAGGCACTTGAACGCTTAGTGAAGAATGGGGACAAAGTAATTGATGTCGGCTCAGGATCAGGCGTTCTTTCTATTAGTGCAGCCTTACTGGGAGCGAAGAAGGTATATGCTTATGATTTGGATGAGATTGCTGTAAAATCAACCATTATAAATGCCAAGTTAAATAAGGTAGATGATATTGTTTCCTCTAAACAAAATAACTTGTTAGAAGGAGTTACTGAAACGGCAGATATTATTGTTTCTAATATTCTTGCCGAAATTATCATTCAGTTTGTTGACGAGGCCTTTGAACAAGTAAAACCTGGTGGATATTTTATTACATCTGGAATTATTAAAGGGAAGAAAAACGAAGTAAAAGATAAAATGGAGAAGGCAGGTTTTGAAATTATAGAAATCAATCAAATGGAAGATTGGATTTCTATAATAGGAAAAAAACCTCCTAAAGGATGATTATCATGCAACGATATTTTGTTCCTTCCAAACAGTGGTCGGATAACCAAGTTTCCATAACAGGAAAAGATGTTCATCACATGAAAAGAGTGATGAGAATGCAAATCTCGGATTATATCATTATATGTAATCAAGAAACTGGTGAAACTGGAAAATATCAAATTGAGCAAATCAGTGAGGATGAAGTTTTGGCAACCCGGGTTGAAAAGATTGAAGAACAAACGGAAGTGCCTGTTCGTGTAACCATTGCTCAAGCGCTTCCTAAAGGCGATAAGTTAGACCTTATTCTCCAAAAGGGAACAGAATTAGGTGCAAGTGAGTTCTTGGTTTTTGAAAGCAAACGCTCCGTTGTAAAATGGGATCAAAAGAAAGCGGTAAAGAAAAAAGAACGTCTTGATAAAATTGTAAAGGAAGCGAGTGAACAATCTCACCGGACGGTAATTCCAGCAATTTCTATAACAACTTGGAATGATATTATATCAAGTGCTACAAATTATGATACGTGTTTATTCGCATATGAGGAAGAAGTACGTATAGAACATCAACCCTTATTAAAGAACAAGATAGAACAGATGGCTGTGGGGCAAAAAGTTATACTCCTGATAGGGCCAGAGGGTGGAATCAACCAAGAGGAAGCATTACAACTACGAGAAAATGGTTTTACATCCATTCGATTAGGACCAAGAATATTAAGGACTGAAACAGCAGCACTTTACTTTTTGGCTGCATTGTCCTATCATTTTGAAGAGTAAGAAGGGGTGATTATTATGCCATCTGTAGCTTTTCATACACTAGGCTGTAAAGTAAATCATTATGAAACGGAAGCAATTTGGCAATTATTTAAAGATCAAGGTTACGAAAGAGTTGATTTTGAAAGACAATCTGATGTGTATGTCATTAATACTTGTACTGTAACTAATACAGGTGATAAAAAGAGTAGACAAGTTATTCGTCGAGCTATTCGCCGCAATCCGGATGCTGTTATTTGTGTTACCGGCTGTTATGCCCAAACCTCACCAGCGGAAATCATGAATATTCCAGGTGTTGATATAGTGGTTGGAACGCAGGATCGTGTAAAAATGTTAGATTATATCGAGCAATATAAAACAGAGCGCCAGCCTATTAATGGTGTTACGAACATTATGAAAACACGTGTTTTTGAAGAAATGGATGTGCCTAGTTTCACAGACCGAACACGTGCTTCATTAAAGATTCAGGAAGGTTGCAATAATTTCTGCACCTTCTGTATTATTCCTTGGGCGCGAGGATTACTTCGTTCAAGAGACCCTGAAGGGGTTGTTAAACAGGCCCAGCAATTAGTTGATGCAGGATATAAAGAAATAGTTCTCACAGGAATTCATACAGGTGGCTATGGTGAGGATCTAAAGGATTATAATCTTGCAAAACTTCTTCGTGATTTGGATAAAAAAGTTGTTGGACTAAAACGCATTCGTATCTCGTCTATTGAAGCGAGCCAGATTACCGATGAAGTAATTGAAGTTCTTGATCAATCAGATAAGGTAGTTCGTCACTTGCATATTCCTCTTCAGTCAGGATCAAGTACGGTCCTTCAAAGAATGAGAAGGAAATATTCTCCTGAGTTTTATAAGGAAAGAATTGAAAAGCTAAAGATAGCTTTACCAGGATTAGCCATTACGTCTGATGTTATTGTTGGATTTCCAGGTGAAACAGCCGAAGAATTCCAGGAAACTTTTGATTTTATAAAAGAAGTTGGATATTCTGAATTACATGTTTTTCCTTATTCTCAGCGCACAGGGACTCCTGCAGCAAGAATGGAAAATCAAGTGGATGATGAGATAAAAAACGAACGTGTCCACCGATTATTAACTTTAAATGATCAATTGGCAAAGGAATATGCTTCACACTATGAAGGTGAAGTACTAGAAGTTATTCCTGAAGAGAAATCTAAAGAACAACCAAACAAAAAACTTCTAGTAGGCTATACTGATAACTATTTAAAGGTTGTTTTTGAAGGTACAGAAGATTTAATTGGGGAAATTGTAAGAGTAAAAATTAACAAAGCAGGCTATCCTTATAATGAAGGAGAGTTTGTAAGAGTCCTAACAGAACAGCATATGGTAAAAACTTCATAAAAGAAAACCCCTTTTTCAGTAGAAAAAGGGGTTTTCTTTTAGCTCGTTATATAATAATAAGATAGAGATTTATATAAAAGAATGTTAGGATAAGAAGAGGTACGTACAACTAATAAGAAAAGGAAGGGCTGTTATCATGGAACAACAAATTGCGAATAAAATCGATCACACCCTATTAAAACCCGATACGACAAAAGAGCAAATTAAAAGACTTTGTGAAGAAGCGGAAGAATATAAATTTGCTTCTGTATGTGTAAACCCATATTGGGTATCATACTGTTATGATTTGCTAAAGAAAACCGATGTAAAAGTTTGTACAGTTATAGGTTTTCCATTAGGAGCCACTACCAAAGAAGTAAAAGCATTCGAAACAAAAAATGCTATTGAAAATGGTGCGAAGGAAGTCGATATGGTCATCAACATTGGAGCCTTAAAAGATGGTAATGAAGAAGTGGTGAAGGCTGATATTCAAGCTGTAGTTGAGGTAGCCAAAGGAAAAGCTTTAACTAAAGTGATTATTGAAACTTCTTTATTAACAGAAGAAGAAAAAGTAAGGGCTTGTCAGATTGCGAAAGAAGCAGGATCAGATTATGTAAAAACATCTACAGGATTTTCTGGTGGAGGAGCAACTGTTGGAGATATTAAACTAATGAGAGAGACAGTTGGACCAGATCTAGGTGTTAAGGCCTCTGGTGGTGTACGTGACCGCGAAACCACCTTAGCCATGATCGAAGCTGGTGCAACTAGAATTGGAGCTAGTGCTGGTGTATCTATTGTTAAAGGTGAACAAGGAACTAGTGACTATTAAAAAAAGCTTGTAGATCTTTTTAAGGTCTACAAGCTTTTTATAGTATCAGAATTTATCCCGCATGAACGGGCAGCTAAGCATGAAGGAAGCTTCACCAACAAGGATGGAAAATTATTATTTTATTTTCATGGGAGTAATATCCCCACTTCAAGTCTTAAGAAATATGAGGAAGGTAGGTAGGGGGTAAACTGTCCATAAATGGCCGATTGGTTCAAGGACCTTTCGATCATCCCCTTGGGTACTAACAATCAGTGGGGGACGGCCACTGATTAAAGTTTCACTTTATGTTCATGTTGACTCATCTCGAATCAATAAGTCAACATCGATTCACTTTGTTCATCGTGTTTCCTTTGGGCCTACAGGACAGGAAAGCTACAATGAACTACTTCGCACGAAAAAAAGCTTGCTTTTTCGAGGATGTAGGTTACCACACGATGTGACGGTTTTAGCCGACGAACCTTAATCTAAGGTGAGGTCCACCGCCTTACGTCGATGGTCGATAGCTCTTGCTCTTTTCTTATTATATTATGAATTATTATATAAGTGTTCGTGACGCAAATAAAACTCCTTATTTAGTATCTGCACCGCCATGTACATTTTTAATAAAATTCGTGAATGGACGAACAAAAGGAAGAAACAGTAAGGATGTAACGACATTGAATAGAACTGATGAATGAGCGAGTTGGACTGAAGGACTAGTAACTAAGTTCTCCATGAGGCCTGAGATTGGACCGAGAAATGGGAATACGGCTATCACACTAATTACGTTTAGCCATATATGTGCATAAGCTACTAGCTTTGCTTCTCTAGTTCCACTTAAAGAAGCAAGCCAGGCTGTGAAACACGTGCCTATATTTGCTCCAAGCAGAATAGCAAAGGCCGTTTGAAAGTCTATGAGCTCTTGGTTTAAGATCCCCATTAAAATCCCCGTAGTAGCACTAGAAGACTGTATGATGGCTGTGAAAATCGCGCCTATCACTGTTGCACCAAGGGCGCTCTCTTTTAACCATAACAATCCTCCTTTAATGCCTTCATGTTCTAATAAAGGGGCAGCAAAGGATTCAAATCCTTGCATTGCAACGAATATAGATCCAATTCCCAAAAGAGTTGCTCCAAAGCCAAACCACTTTTGATGAGGAATAAATAGTAAAATAAAACCGAAAATTACAAAAGGGATGGGATGGACTAAATTTGCTAAAGTCATTATTTCTCCAGTAATTGTTGTTCCGATATTCACTCCTAAAACAATACCGACAGCTTGTTCAAATTTGAGAACTCCAATGGTAATAAATCCAATGGTTAATACCATAGTTAAGGAACTGCTTTGAAGAATCGCGGTTGCAATAGCACCAAAAATCATACCTTTTACTGGATTGTTAACCATTTTCGTTATCCATTTCTGGATAGATTGATAGGAAAATTGATACAAACCGGTTTGGAGAACGATCATCCCATAAATAAAAATAGCAATATATACAAAAAAATGAATCAATAAATTACTCAATTCGCTCACCTCATCACCATTGTATGGACTAGGTGGACAAACATGATAAAAAGTTAAAGAACTAGTAAAATTATGCAAGAAGTTTTGAAAAAAAGTTGACCCAGCTCCAAGGTTATATTATAATTGGCAAAGGTTAGTGTCATAGAGAACACAACCGTACGAATTTGTCTTTATTGTTTTGGAGGGAGGGAAATTGCATGTCAAACACAACTCGCGTTCGTAAAAACGAGTCTCTTGAAGATGCTCTTCGTCGCTTCAAACGTTCAGTTTCAAAAAGCGGTACGCTTTCTGAATATCGCAAGCGTGAATTTTATGAAAAGCCTAGCGTAAAGCGTAAGAAAAAATCCGAGGCTGCTAGAAAGCGTAAATTCTAATTGCAAGTGTTCAAGAGGTGTATATAATGACGCTATTAGATCAACTGAACCAAGATATGAAGCTGGCAATGAAAGCAAGAGACAAGCAACGTTTAACGGTAATCCGTGGTGTCAAAGCTTCCATGCAAAATGATGCCATTAAGCTTGGAAAAGATTTTTTAAACGAAGAGGAAGAATTGACGGTTTTAACTCGTGAGTTAAAACAACGGACTGATTCCCTCCAAGAATTTAAAGCAGCAAATCGTCAAGATCTTGTTGATAAAATTGAAGCAGAAATCCAAGTTTTAGAAGAATATATGCCTGAACAGCTGACAGAAGAAGAAATTGAAGAAATTGTAAAAGAGACCATTCAAGAAGTAGGTGCTTCTTCCAAACAGGATATGGGCAAGGTAATGGGAAAGCTCATGCCAAAAGTTAAGGGGAAAGCCGATGGCTCTTATGTAAATCAGATGGTACAAAAATATTTGAATTAAAAGCCGCCAATTGGCGGCTTTTTTTACAAGATAAGAAATCATTATGGCTCGCTTCGCGGAGCCACCATCTACCATGAAAATGGATTCCTAACCTTTGGGAATACCTTTAATAACAATATGACCAGGTCGAAATATACATTGGTGGATCCTGAAAAAGGATACCCTGCATAAGAAACGGGTTGTGACGGTATAGAAGTACCATCTATTGTGACTAGATCACGTAAACAAAAGTTTTACAGGGTCTGTTTTCATACAAAAGTATAAAATTTGTCTAGCTCCAGCGAAAAAGCATCATCGAGTAATCTTCTAAGTTTTTGTCCCAAGTAATGGCACAAAGGAAAGCTACATAGAGGAGCTACTTCGCAGAAACAAGTGCTTTTCTTGTTTCGAAGGGCGCTTGCACTTTTCTTATAGATGAATGAAGATCTTTTAATAGAAAATAGTATAACTATAAATAAAGATGTAAAATAAAATTGAAACTTTCTTTATTATTTTACGTACATAAAATAGAATCTCTTCGTATAAAGGAGGTGCTCTTCGTGAGGAGATCTTTCTTTTCTGTTTTTATTCTTGTTTTACTTGGGATGGGAGTATTTCCTTTTTTCAATGTTGGAACAGAAGCAAAAGGAGAAGGACAAACAGTCTATGTTATACCAGTAGAAGACGATGTCGAAAGAGGGCTACTAGCCTTTTTGGAAAGGAGTTTTGAAGAAGGAAATGAAAATGGTGCTGATCATTTTATTCTAGAAATAAATACTCCTGGTGGAGCGGTCGACGCGGCTAAAAATATTGGTACTTTGTTACAGAACCAAGATGTACCCGTTACTTCTTTCGTCATTAATGAGGCCCTTTCAGCAGGGTCTTATATTGCTCTTAACACGGACCATATTTATATGACTCCTCAGGGGCAAATGGGAGCCTCGGGTGTTATTAACTCAGATGGTACTGCCGCAGATTTAAAGGCACAATCTGCATGGATTGCTGCAATGACTGCAGCTGCTGAATCAAAAGGAAGAGATCCAATTTATGCGGAAGCTATGGCAAATAAGGAGATAGACCTTCCAGAGCTAGGTGCACCAAAGGGAGCTTTTTTAACATTAAAACCATCAAATGCAGAAAAAGTTGGCTACTCGAATGGAACGATTCATGATCGGGAGGAGCTATTGGCAGAGCTGGAACTTTCTGATGCTAAAATCGTAGAAATGGAAACAACTTTAGCAGAAGAACTAGCCCGATTAATCACCCACCCTTTTGTAGTTCCGATATTGTTGTCAATAGCCAGTTTAGGTTTTATAGTGGAACTGTATTCACCTGGTTTTGGGATTCCAGGTACCATGGGATTAGTATCTTTATTGCTTTTTTTCTATGGTCATCTCGTAGCTGGTTTAGCAGGATTTGAAACTATTCTTTTATTAGTTTTAGGTATCATTCTTGTTGTTGCTGAATTTTTTGTTCCAGGTGGTGTATTAGGGATTATAGGAATGATTTCAATTATTGGATCCATGTTTATGGCAGGAGCAGATGTTGGGAATATGGCCTTCAGTATAGGAATTGCTATTATCATTTCTATCATTGCTTCCGTTGTTTTATTTAAGAGGATGGGATTTGAAAAGGGATTTTTCCGTCATATCATCTTAAGGGATGCAACAACAACTGAGGGCGGTTATGTCTCTTCCAAAAATAGAATTGAATTGATTGGACTAGAAGGAAAGGCTATTACTACATTAAGGCCATCGGGTACTGGTGAATTCGATGGGGAAAGAATTGATGTAGTAACTGAAGGTGGTTATATCGCGTCTGGAATTCGAATAAAGATTGTGAAAACGGAAGGTTCTCGAGTAGTGGTACGCGAAATAATAGAACATAAAGAGAATGAAGGAGGAAGTTTGAAATGAGTATTGCTGACTTAATGCCCCTTATCGTTATAGGGATTGTCATTATTGCTGTAGCTATTTTATTTACTTTTGTTCCAGTTGCACTATGGATTAGTGCCCTAGCAGCGGGGGTAAAAGTAAGTATTTTTACTTTAATTGGAATGCGTCTTCGTCGAGTTATTCCAAATCGCGTGATTAATCCTTTAATTAAGGCCCATAAAGCAGGAGTAGGGGTAAATACAAACCAGTTGGAAAGTCACTATCTTGCAGGTGGTAATGTTGATAGAGTAGTAAATGCATTAATTGCAGCTCAAAGAGCTAATATTGAACTTGGTTTCGAACGCTGTGCTGCTATTGACTTAGCTGGACGAGACGTATTAGAAGCCGTTCAAATGAGTGTTAATCCAAAGGTTATTGAGACTCCATTTATTTCTGGGGTTGCTATGAATGGTATTGAAGTTAAGGCGAAAGCGCGTATTACCGTTCGTGCTAATATTGACCGCCTTGTTGGTGGTGCAGGAGAAGAAACAGTTATTGCCCGTGTTGGTGAAGGTATTGTAAGTACAATTGGTAGTTCTGTAGACCATAGCAAAGTTTTAGAGAATCCTGATCTTATCTCTAAAAATGTATTAACCAAAGGTCTTGACGCAGGAACTGCTTTTGAAATCCTGTCCATCGATATTGCTGATATTGATATCGGTAAAAACATCGGCGCTATCCTTCAAATGGACCAATCTGAAGCAGACAAAAACATCGCACAAGCTAAGGCGGAAGAACGTCGTGCAATGGCCGTTGCCCAAGAACAAGAAATGCGCGCTCGCGTTCAAGAGATGCAAGCGAAAGTGGTGGAAGCAGAAGCTGAAGTACCACTTGCCATGGCAGAAGCTTTACGTAGTGGAAATTTAGGAGTTATGGATTATCAAAACTTACGAAATATCATGGCTGATACGGATATGAGAGATATGATCGGGAAGCTTTCTAATAAGGAAAATAAGGAAGAATAAGCTTCTTAGAAAAGGAGGCTTTGAGTAATGGAAGAGTTTATCCAATTTATATTTAACAATATTTTTCTTATTGTTATTGTTTTAGGAGCAATTCTTACGAGGCTTGGGAAACGGGATAAAAAAGAAACTAGCCAGTCGCAAAGACCTAATCGTCCTATCCAAAAAACAGGTCCAAGCCCAACACAACGTCCGACTGTAGCACAACAACAATCTAAGATGAAAAACGAAAGACCTGTTTCCAATTCATCTACGGATTTAGATTCAGAAAAACAAAGGATTCAGGAACAAAAAGGAAGGCTGGAGCATGCAAATTCCATTGCAGCCTCAAAAAAATCCGAAGAACGAAATGGAATTCAGCCAGTTACTATAAAGGAATTAAGAAATAAAAAGGAAATCACCATTTCTGTTAATGAACAATTAAACCCTAAAGGCTTAGTGGAAGGTATTATAATGGCAGAAGTCATCGGAGCTCCTCGCTCAATGAAGCCTCACCTAACAAGAAGAAATAAAAAATAGCAGTCTAAAGCGCGAAATGTAGTGATACATTTCGCGCTTTTTTCATACATTTGTATAGGAGAAGGAGCTGATAGGATGAATAATTGGCAGCAGAAAATAGGAAAATGGGCAGCAGACCATCTTGAACTACCATCTGACGTTTTATTAGAGCTACCTAGAATAACTATAATCGGCCAACTTCATGTTTACATAGAAAATCACAAAGGATTGCTCATTTTTTCAGATCAAGAGCTTCGATTAAAGTTAAAAGTCGGTCAGCTTCAAGTAAAAGGAAAGGACTTTGTAATCAAGGCTATGCTTCCAGAAGAAATAGTATTAGAGGGAACGATAAAGTCTTTGAAATTTTTAAAGGATTAACAAAAGAAACAAAGTGGGAGGATACAATGAAAAACTATACAATTGCGAAATGGTTAGGCGTTCTCACTATTCATATAACTGGAGATTTCCCAGAATTCATTTTAAATCGTATGGCTCAGTCCGGAATACAAATTTGGTCAATAAAAAGAATTTCACGAAATGGATTTGAAGCTAAAATTTTTTTGAAGGATTTTAACTCTGTTCGCCAACTTCGAAAAGGGACAGGTATTAAAATTCGGATTAGAAACAGATTTGGTTTTCCATTTATTTGGAAAAGATTTATTCAAATGAAGGGTCTAATGATTGGATTATTTTCTGGTCTTCTAACGATTTTTTTATTATCCAATATTGTCTGGGGAGTCTCTATTTCAGGAGTGTCACCAGAAATAGAATATAAAATTGAAAAATCTTTAGATAAACTAGGTGTGGAACAAGGAGCTTGGAAGGGAAGTCTTAAACCTCCACAAGAGCTTCAAAATGAAATTCTTCATGATATCCCTGAGCTTCTTTGGGTTGGTATAAAAATTAAAGGGACAACCTATCAGGTGCAAGGTGTAGAAAAAACAATTGTAGAAGAAGAAGAAGAAAAAGGTCCCCGCCATTTAGTTGCAAAGAAAAAAGGAGAAATTATAGATTATTTTATATCGAAAGGAAATCCAGTTATAAATGTACACCAGATTGTGGAAAAAGGAGACTTGCTGGTAGATGGGTATTTAGAAGAGGAGCACGAGACACCACCTGTAGCAGCTACTGGGACGGTTACTGCGAAAACATGGTATCTAAGTCAAGTGGAAACCCCGCTTCAAGTAAAGCAAGAAGTGGTTACTGGTAACCATTATAAGAAATATTCTTTGGGAATAGGGGGTTGGAATGTTCCTGTATGGGGATTTGAGGATTCTGAATATAACAATACTCATGTGGAAAACTATGTACATGAATTTTATTTTCTTCATTGGAAATTACCAGTTACATGGAACGAAACAATTTTTTTAGAAAAGGAAGCAAAAGAAATTAAAAGAAGTATTAAGGATGCAGTCATGGTTGGATTAGAAGATGCAAGAAACCAATTGTTAAGTGAATTGGAAAGCGATGCGGAAATAAGGAATGAAAAAATTTTGCGCCGGTCAACAAATAATGGTAAAGTGAAAATGACAATTGAGTTTACTGTATATGAAGATATTGCAAAACCTCAACCAATTACCCAAGGAGATTAGCAAATGCCAGAAGATTTACAAACCGTAGAAATTCAAGTTAAATCTCCCAATGAAGGTTTAGCTTTATTTGGGACAGAGGATCGACACCTAAAACAAATTGAATCACAAATGAATGTTGCAATAGTCACAAGAGGAGAGCAGATTCTTGTCTCGGGAGATTCGGAAAAGGTTTCTCTTGTGGAGGGAATCCTTCTTGCTTTACTTGATATTATACGCAGGGGATTAAATATTACAGAGAGAGACGTAATCTATGCTATAGAACTTGCGAGTAAAGGCAAGCTTGAGCAATTTGAAACGTTGTTTGAAGATGAAATTACTAAAAACGCTAAAGGAAAATCAATAAGAGTTAAAACGTTAGGTCAACGGAAATATGTTCAGGCGATGAAATCCCATGATCTAGTATTTGGTATTGGACCTGCTGGAACAGGGAAAACATATTTAGCTGTAGTTATGGCGGTAAACGCTTTAAAATCAGGACAAGCTAAACGAATTATTTTAACGAGACCAGCAGTGGAAGCGGGGGAGAGTTTAGGTTTTTTGCCTGGAGACTTAAAGGAAAAGGTAGATCCTTATCTTCGTCCATTATATGACGCCTTACATGATTTATTGGGGAATGAATACACAACCCGTTTAATTGACAGGGGCACCATTGAGATTGCTCCTCTTGCTTATATGCGTGGAAGAACCTTAGATGATGCCTATGTTATTTTAGACGAAGCACAAAATACGACACCTGAACAAATGAAGATGTTCTTGACACGATTAGGTTTTGGGTCGAAAATGGTTATAACAGGGGATATTACACAAATCGATTTACCCAAAGGGACATATTCTGGATTACGTGTGGCGAAAGAAAAATTAAGTAACATTGATGGTATTGCATTCTGTCCATTAGAACAATCAGATGTTGTTCGCCACCCTCTCGTACAAAAAGTAATCCAGGCTTATGAAAAAAATAATGACGAATCGAAATAAGCCCTTTTTGGGCTTATTTCTGTATCCAAAGGGTTGAGGTGAAGTCATGGGGAAGTCTTCTTTTCAGCAATGGGTCAAGTTTAATAAGAAAAGGTTGCTAGACATTGAGTGGATTCTTCCAGTTGTTTTATTAGGATTGATTTTTTTCTTTTTTACCCTTTCAAATGTTTATACACAAATTTATGACATTGAAAAATTTTCTAATGCTGATGAAACAATCGTTTCTCCGATCACGATTGAAAACAAGAAAGAGACGGATAGGAAGATAAGAAAAGCTCTTCACGAAGTAGAAGACCGCTATACAATTTCGTCGGAGGTAACGAGTGAACGGACAAAGTTAGTTCAAGACCTCTTTGATGCAATTGAGAATGTGAACCAAACAGATACATGGATACAACCTGGTGAGGCAGAGGCTTCTACCACTTCTGTTACCATCGACGATCGTTTAGATAAGTTGTATCAGCTTGTTACTGGAGACGTGATCGACTCTCTAGATTCATCTACACTTAGACATTTGATATCAGCAAATGAACAGGATCGTAAAGTGGGAAGTGAGTTGCTGCTCACTAGTTTGTATAATGAATTTAATCAGGGGATTCGTTCAGATACTCTAGAACAGTCAAAATCAAATATAAAAAGTAAGCTTATGTATTCTAGTCTATCAACAAACTATAAATCAGCCTTAACAGAGGTTGGACGAGCTGCCTTAATTGAGAATTCGTTTTATGATCCAGACAAAACAGCTGAGGCAAGAACTCGTGCTCAAAATAACGTACAGCCAGAAATCATTCGTGCAGGAGATGTTATTGTCCTAAAAGGACAGGAAATCTCTAATGAGATTTATGACAAACTGGATCTTGTTGGATTATTAACAGAGAAAAGAAATACTTATCCTATTATAGGATTAGCCATTTTAATTGGTATACTCTTATTAGGTGTCGGTCATGAGTTAAAGGATTTATACACAAATAGTAATTTTGGTTTTAAAAAAAGTGCTACTATTGTTTTGGTGTCAATCATGATATTGACCATTATGAAGTTGCTTGCTCAATTTCAGGACTTTTCATTTCCTATTTATTACGTTGTTCCAGCAGCCAGCGCGGCATTCTTACTTAAAATTCTCGTTAATGAACGAATAGCATTATTGTTTGCTGTTGTTTATTCGATTTTAGGAAGCCTCTTATTTAATAACTTTATTTCTGGAAATTTAAATATGGAAGCCACTCTTTATTTATTTTTTACACAGCTTGCAGGAATTGTATTTTTGAAAAATCTTAGGGATCGATTGTCTATTATTAAAGCAGGGATTGGATTATCACTTGTAAATATGGGTAGTACCTTAATTTTCTTCTTTTTTACAATAGAAGGCTATCAGTGGTTAGATTTAATTTTACATCTGGGAATGGGTTTTCTTTCTGCGTTTCTTTCAGTAATCTTAACACTTGGAGTCCTTCCGGTATTAGAAATGTCATTTGGCATGCTGACAGATACAAGATTGATCACTCTTTCTAATCCAAATCACCCTTTATTACGAAAAATACTAACGGAAACACCAGGAACATACCATCATAGCGTTATGGTTGCTAATTTAAGTGAAAGCGCCTGTGAAGCAATTGGAGCAAATGGATTATTAGCTAGAGTAGGTTCATACTACCATGATCTAGGGAAAACGGTGCAACCGATGTATTTTATTGAAAATCAAATGGGCATACAAAATCCACATGATTATCTTGACCCAGAAGAAAGCGCTCAGATTATAATTTCTCATCCATATTTAGGGGCAGACCTATTAAGAAAAAACAAAATTCCAAAGGAGATTGTTGATATAGCAGAGCAGCATCATGGCACAACTTTACTTAAATATTTTTATTACAAGGAAAAAGAAAAAAAGGGTAAAGTAAAAGAAAGCGACTTTCGTTATCCGGGGCCAAAACCAAGATCAAAAGAAGCTGCCATTGTCTGCATTTGTGATTCTGTAGAGGCTGCTGTGCGATCCATGAAAGAACCTTCTATGGAAAAGATAGAGTCCTTAGTTGAATCCATTATTCAGGATCGTTTAGAAGACGGCCAATTTGATGAGACATCTTTAACCATCAGTGATTTAAGAAAAATAAAAGTCGCCATTTGCGAAACGTTAAAAGGTATTTTTCATTCGCGGATTCAATACCCAAAGGCAAATCCAGTGAAGGAGGCTAACTAGCATGAACATAGAATTTCAAGATCAAACCAACCAAGTGGATTCTAAACATCTAGATCTGGTCGAAAATTTATTAAATTTTGCTGCAGAAAAAGAAGATATTGGAGAAGAGGCTGAAGTTTCCATTACCTTTGTAACCGATCAAAAGATTCAAGAGATGAATAAAGAATATCGACAAAAAGATCAGCCTACAGATGTCATTTCCTTTGCTATGCAAGAGATGGGTGAAGATGAATTAGAGATTAAGGGAGAGAATTTGCCAGTTATGTTGGGAGATATTATCATATCTGTTGATAGAACTCGCGAACAGGCAGATACCTATGAACATTCTTTCGAACGTGAATTGGGTTTTCTTGCCCTACATGGTTTCCTCCATTTACTAGGATATGATCATATGACGGATGAAGATGAAAAAAAGATGTTTGGTAGACAAGAGGAATTGTTATATGACTTCGGGCTTGAAAGAAAATAAAAAACGAAAGATTGTCGGATTCTCTTTTGCATTTAAAGGATTATTACAAATGGTCCTACATGAAAGAAATTTTCAAATTCATATAGTGATTATGTTTTTGGTGGTTTTTGCTGGATTTTACTTTTCTATATCAAAGCTGGAATGGATTTCTTTGATCTTAACTATTATAGTTGTGCTTGGCTTTGAAATGATAAATGGTGCCATTGAAAGGGCAATGGATTATGTTGCTCCAGAATGGCATGAACAAGTTGGGCGGGTTAAAGACATCTCTGCAGGAGCTGTTCTTGTTTCGGCCATCGGCTCTGTCGTTATAGGTATTCTTATATTTGGATCGTATATTTGGTAAGAATAAAGAGATTTAGAAAAAGAGTATAATTGGAGGATTAAAATGACTGAACCCACATTTCGTTCAGGATTTATTGCTATAGTTGGTCGCCCGAATGTTGGAAAATCCACATTTATGAATCGGGTGGTTGGCCAGAAAATAGCTATCATGAGTGACAAACCACAAACTACTCGAAATAAAATACAAGGTGTTCTTACTGAACAGGATGCACAGTTTGTATTTATGGATACACCAGGTATTCATAAACCGAAACATAAACTCGGTGATTTTATGGTAAAGGTCGCTGAGAATTCCTTAAATGAAGTCGATGTTATATTGTTTATGGTTAATGTGAAAGAAGGCTATGGACGTGGAGATGAATACATTATAGAAAAACTCAAGAATGTATCTAGTCCAGTTGTCCTTGTTCTTAATAAAATTGATCAAATTCATCCAGACGAACTATTACCATTGATTGATCGGTATCAAAAAGAATTAAATTTTGCCGATATTGTTCCTATCTCAGCTTTAGAAGGAAATAATGTTGAAAATCTCTTGGGAGTTGTGAAAAGCTATTTACCCGAAGGACCAAAATATTATCCTGATGATCAAGTAACTGATCATCCTGAACGTTTTATTATAGCAGAATTAATTAGGGAAAAAGTTCTACACTTAACTCGTGAAGAAATTCCACATTCTATAGCAGTAGTTATCGATCAAATATCGTCCAGACCTGATGGACGAACAATTGATGTACAAGCGACAATCATCGTAGAGAGGTCCTCACAAAAAGGAATTGTCATTGGAAAGCAAGGAAAGATGCTTAAAGAAATTGGTACGAGGGCTAGACAAGATATTGAACAATTATTAGGGAATCATGTCTTTTTAGAACTGTGGGTAAAAGTTCAAAAGGACTGGAGAAATCGTATGAATCAGCTTCAGGAACTAGGATTTCGCGAAGATGAATATTAATGGTAAATATTTTAACACATGAGGAAGGCTGTTCAAGACAAACTATCATCATAGAGGGGTAATTAGTTATAAAGAAAGGTGTGGTTTCTTGTGATTGATCTATCTTGGAATGTATTTGTCAAAACAGGAAACATCGAATCCTATCTACTCATGAAAGAGTTAGAACGCCTCGATGAATATGATGATGAAGATGTTTTAACAACTGAAGATGAACCCAATTAGGGAAAAATAAAATAAGCTAGGTGAATAACTTGCTTGAAAAGGTAGAGGGAGTTGTCTTAAGAACACGAGATTACGGGGAAACAAATAAGATTGTAACACTTTTTACAAAGGAGTTTGGAAAAATTGGTTTAATGGCCAGAGGAGCAAGGAAGCCGAAGAGTCGTATGGCCTCTGTCACTCAACCGTTTGTTATTGGCCAATATCTTATACAGAGAAGCCAGCAGTTAGGGACCATGCAACAAGGTGAGATCATAGAAAGCCTTCGAAAACTTAGGGAAGATATTGAAAAAACGGCTTATGCAGCTTATTTAGCGGAATTGCTTGATAAGCTTATAGAAGAACATCGTCCAAACCCCTTCTTATTTCAAGAGTTTGTCTCGTCCCTAAATAGAATTGGAGAAGGGGACCAACCTAATATTATCCGTATTTTTTTTGAGTTGAAGCTCTACTCCATTGCAGGTTTTGCTCCTGAGGTTAGTCATTGTGTATCGTGTGGAACAAAGGAAAACTTACATGCTTTTTCTATCCAAGAGGGTGGCTTACTTTGTACGCGGTGTTGCTCCCAGGATGAACACTCCTTTCCTTTAATCCCATCTCTCATTCGCATATTACAAATGGGAGTATCAGTAGGCATCGATCGAGTTGGACAAATAAATGTTAAACCAGAGAATCAAAAATTACTTATACATTTGATGGATGAATATTATGACCGGTACGGAGGTTATGCATTAAAATCTAAAAAATTCCTTCAACAAATGGAGAAATGGAGCCTTCATTCCACCGATTAGTTGACAAATGATAGAGAAAACAGTATGATTCATAGTACAAAAAATTAGTCTGATGCGTTGAAGAAGAGGAGTAATCTTGATCAAGCCAATTAGCGAGTCTAGGGTAGTGAAAGCTAGACTGGTTTCCAAGATGAATGGCACTTCTGAGCATGTTAATAAAGTGGCTTTCTTTTTAGGAAGCAAATAGGGTGGAACCGCGGGTAAACTCTCGTCCCTATGCCAGTAAAAGGCATAGGGACGAGAGTTTTTTTATAGTATCAGAATTTATAACTTTAGTCGGTTGCTAGAACATGATAAAAATCAGGCTATCTCTATTAGGACTTAACGATAAGCTAAGTTTTTCTAAGTTTGCTACATAACGATAAGGAGGAAAGTAACATGAATGTTCAAGAGATGATTTTAACCCTTCAAAAATATTGGTCTGATCAAAACTGTATTCTTGTTCAAGCATATGATGTTGAAAAAGGAGCAGGTACTATGTCTCCCATGACATTACTTAGAAGTCTGGGACCAGAACCGTGGAATGTGGCATATGTAGAGCCATCCAGACGCCCAGCAGACGGACGGTATGGAGAAAATCCAAATCGTTTATATCAACATCATCAATTTCAAGTCATTATGAAACCTTCTCCAGATAACATTCAAGATTTGTATTTAGATTCACTTAAAGCTTTGGGTATTAACCCACTTCAACATGATATCCGTTTTGTTGAGGATAACTGGGAAAATCCAACCCTAGGTGCTGCCGGGCTTGGTTGGGAAGTTTGGTTAGATGGAATGGAAATCACTCAATTTACTTATTTTCAACAAATTGGAGGCTTAGAAGCAAATCCTGTATCAGTTGAAATAACATACGGAATGGAAAGATTAGCTTCCTATATCCAAGACAAAGAAAATGTTTTTGATCTCGAATGGACAAAGGGATTTACAGTAAGAGATATATTTTTACAACCTGAGTATGAGCACTCCAAATACACTTTTGAAGAGTCCAATACAGATATGCTTTTTGAACTATTTACGATCTATGAACAAGAGGCGAAAAGAATCATGGAAAAGGGATTGGTTTTTCCAGCTTATGATTATGTATTAAAATGCTCCCATACCTTTAATTTGTTAGATGCTAAAGGAGTTATATCAGTCACTGAAAGAACGGGTTATATTGGTAGAGTTCGAAACCTGGCTAGAGAAATAGCGAAGGCCTATGTGAATGAGAGAGAAAAATTAGGGTTCCCTATGCTTCATAAAGAGGGGGGTAAGCTGAATGGAAACGCGTGATTTTATTTTAGAAATTGGACTAGAGGAAATGCCTGCTCGCTATATAGATGATGCATTACATCAGTTGCAATCTAAGATAGAGAATTGGTTAAATGAAAAGAATTTATCTTTTTCACATAGTGAAGTCTTTTCAACTCCAAGAAGACTTGCTGTATCTATCCATGCTTTAGCAGAAGAACAGGAAGACCAGGAGGAGGAAGCACGTGGTCCTTCAAAAAAAATCGCACAAGACGGGGAAGGGAATTGGACCAAAGCAGCTATTGGATTTGCACGAGGACAAGGGGGTCAAGTAGAGGATTTGACGATCAAGGAGCATAATGGTACGGAGTATGTCTTCCTAACAAAATTCATCAAAGGGAAACGTACGATTGAATTGTTACCAGAGCTAAAAGATATTATTGAAAATCTCTCTTTTCCTAAAAATATGAAGTGGGGAACCAAGAAATTAAGGTATATTCGACCGATTCGTTGGATTGTTTCTTTATTTGGAGAAGAACTTGTCACCATTCAAGCTGGTGGGGTTAAAAGTGGAAGACAAACTTATGGACACAGGTTCCTTGGAGAAGATGTTTCACTTTCTAACGCAACTGAGTATGTTGCTGCTTTAGAATCTCAATTCGTAATAGTAGATAGTTCAAAAAGAAAAGGAATGATCCTAGAGGGTATTGCTAAATTGGAGAAAGACCAAGGATGGAAAATTCCTGTGGATCAAGAATTACTTCAGGAGGTTCTTCATTTAGTAGAGTATCCGACTGTGTTTTATGGATCATTTCTGCCAGAGTATTTGGAATTACCAGAAGAGGTTCTTATCACATCTATGAAGGAACACCAACGTTATTTTCCAGTAAAGGATCAAGAAAATAAGCTATTACCTTATTTCGTTGCTGTGCGAAATGGAAATGAGCAATATATTGAAGTGGTATCAAAAGGAAATGAAAAAGTACTAAAGGCTCGCCTTGCAGATGCCCGATTCTTTTTTGAGGAAGATCAAAAAGCCAGTATTGAGGGAAATTTAGAAAAATTAGATCGAATGGTATTTCATGAGGAATTGGGATCTATTGGTGAAAAAGTAAAAAGAGTATCAAACCTAACAGAAAAACTGGCACAAGTGTTGGGAGCTTCTCAAAAGGAAACTCAGAATGCTATTCGAATAGCAAGCATTAGCAAATTTGATTTGGTAACCCACATGGTCGATGAATTCCCAGAACTTCAAGGGGTAATGGGAGAAAAATATGCTAAGCTATTTGGTGAAAACGAAATCGTCGCAAAAGGAATACGGGAACATTATTACCCTCGTTTTTCAGGAGATGTAATACCTGAAACCTTAGAAGGCAGTATTGTCAGTATTACAGACAAACTTGATACCATAGTTGGTTGCTTTGGAATAGGTATCATTCCATCTGGCTCACAAGACCCTTATGCCCTACGCCGTCAAGGAGCAGGAATTCTTCAAATTTTGTTGAGGAAGAAGTGGAAGATCCATGTGGAAGAATTACTTAAAATAAGTCTTGATCGATTGGAAGAATCTAAATTATTAAAAAGATCAAGACAAGAAATTGAAAAAGACCTCCATGAGTTTTTCCAATTGCGATGTGAATTCTTATTAAAGGAACATCAAGTTGATTATGATGTGACAAACGCCGTAACTTACAAAGAAATCGGGAATATTGCTTTCTTAGTGGATAAGGGAACACTCCTATCATCGAAAAGAATCGAGGAGGAATTTAAACTTTCTCAGGAGGCTTTTGGTCGTGTGCTGAATTTGGCTTCTAAAGCTGAAAGTAACCTGGTAGAACCAGAATTATTTGAAAACGAAACAGAAAAAGAATTGTATGACATACTCCAAAAGGTCACTCCAGTGTATAGAGAACATATGGAATCACATCGAGCATCGGATGCTTTAAAAGAACTGGAGCAATTGACAAAACCTATTCATTCGTTTTTTGATAAAACGATGGTCATGGTAGAGGATGAGTCTGTTAAAAAGAACCGTTTGGCTCTCCTCAATCAAATTGCTCAATTAATTTTTGCTTTTGGAGACTTAAATGAAATTCAATGGAAGCAAAAACAAATGGGCTGATTAAACGTTTTGAATAACTAAAATAAGAATTTAAAAAGGAACAATAAAGTGAAACTCAAATCAGTGGGGAAAGCCACTATTGAAGTTTCACTTTATACTTTTTCATACTCGTGGAACACGATGCTTTTCATCGTTCAGGAAGAAAGTTATAATAAATGTTAAATAGTATGACACATTGGTAAGGTGGTGAAATAATGGATTTATCCAAAAGACAACTGAAAATTATTGAAATTGTCAAAGAAAAAGGACCAATTACCGGAGAACAGATCGCTGATAACTTGAACTTAACACGTGCCACCCTTCGTCCAGACTTAGCCATATTAACAATGGCTGGATTTTTAGATGCAAGACCACGAGTTGGATACTTTTTTACGGGTAAAACCGGGACCGAGTTATTAACTGAGCGTCTAAAAAAATATAAAGTGCATGAGTATCAATCTATCCCTGTAGTAGTGCATGAGAATGTAAGTGTTTACGATGCCATTTGTTCTATGTTTTTAGAAGATGTGGGAACATTATTTGTAGTAGATGAAAATAACTGTTTAGTAGGAGTATTATCAAGAAAAGATCTTTTAAGAGCAAGTATCGGTAATCAAGATCTACAAAAGTTACCAGTACATATCATTATGACAAGAATGCCGAATATAACTTGGTGTTATCGGGAAGATTTACTCCTTGATGCCGCCCAAAAGTTAATAGATAAACAAATAGATGGGTTACCGGTAGTAAAAAAGGAAGAAAAGGGCCTTATTGTAGTAGGAAGGCTTACAAAGACGAATATTACCAAAGCTTTAGTTGAACTAGCGAGAGACGAGCGATTGGCTTAAGTTTAAGGGAGGGAAACGTCGTGAAACCAGTTGTATATATTGTGTCCGATTCAGTGGGTGAAACTGCTGAGTTAGTAGTTAAGGCGGCATTAAGCCAATTCAATAGTGGCCAATATCCAGTACAGAGAATACCTTATGTGGAGAATACAGAAAATATTTCCGAAGCATTGGAACGCGCAAAGAGTGATGGGAGCATGATTGCATTCACTTTAGTAAAAAGAGAGTTGCGCAACTTTCTGTTGGCTGAAGCAAAAAAAATGGGAGTCGTAGTTTTCGATATTATAGGACCCATGATCGATGAGATGGAGCGACAATTTGAAAAAACTCCTCGTCTTGAGCCGGGGTTAGTTCATAAATTAGATGAGGATTATTTTAAACGAGTGGAAGCCATTGAATTTGCAGTCAAATATGATGATGGAAGGGACCCTAGAGGAATTCTTCGTTCTGATATAAACCTAATTGGTGTGTCGAGAACTTCTAAAACTCCCCTATCTCAATATTTAGCACATAAAAGGTTAAAGGTGGCCAATGTTCCAATTGTCCCCGAAGTGGAACCACCTGAAGAGTTATTTAAAGTAGATCCTAAAAAGTGTATTGGATTGAGAATAACTCCAGAGATACTTAACAATATAAGAAAGGAAAGATTGATTGCACTTGGCCTTGATGACCATGCAAGTTACGCCAATTTAGATCGAATAAAAAAAGAACTAGATCATTTTGACAAAATAGTAGAGAAAATCAACTGCAAAGTCATTGATGTATCCAATAAGGCCGTCGAGGAAACTGCAAATATAATCTTACAATTAATAAAGAGATAAAAGCTTGCTATATGGCAGGCTCTTTTTATAGTATCGGAATTTATTCCGCATGAACGGGTACCCGTAAATGTCGATTGGTTCAAGGGCCTTTACGTTATACCCTTGGGCGCTAACAATCAGTGGGGATTTCTTCATCCCCACTGATTGTTAGTTGATCAACCGCAAGATAATACAGTAAAAATATGCTCAAGCTTCAACATATTTCTTATTGCTTTATTTAAAAAAATCATAGCAATTTTAAAAAAATTGTATTATAATTATATTTTGTGTAAAAATGATCGTAGAAATGCTTTCTATATCCTGCTAATGGAATGATAAAATATTCATTTTGGAAAGAAGGAATATGGAGGTTTATGTAGAATAATTCACGTAGCCAAAAAAACAATCCCATCAGTCCATTTTTGCTTCATTCTCTGTTTTAGAGAAGATCGGATCCAAAAAAAGTGTCGAAGTTTGCAGGGATTTCTTTTTTTATCACGAATACAAAGTAAATATGGTGATTAATATGTCACGAAGAATACCAGAAGATTTAGTTGAGGAAATCAGACAATCTAACGACATAACTGAAGTTGTTGGAGAATTTGTTCAACTAAAAAAACAAGGACGCAATTACTTTGGTTTATGTCCTTTTCATGGAGAAAGCACTCCATCTTTTTCCGTTTCACCAGATAAACAGATCTTCCATTGCTTTGGATGTCATAAAGGTGGAAATGTGTATCGGTTTATTATGGAAATAGAGGGTTTAAGCTTTAATCAAGCTGTAGCAAAACTCGCTGAGAGAATTGGTAAGTCTATTTCAGATGAGTTCCTTTCTCAAGCGAATGAATCAGAAACTGTTGCCCCAGAGCTTCAAGATATACTTTCTGCACATGAATGGTTAGAAAAACTATATCATCATTTACTCATGCATACGAAAGAAGGAAAGCAAGCTTACCAATATCTTGTTGGTCGTGGATTTAGTGAGAGTACTCTTGAAACCTTTCATATTGGATATGCTCCTAATACTGCCAATTTCACGGCGCGATTTTTGGAGAAAAAAGGATATCATCTTCATAGTATGGTGAAAGCGGGCTTGTTAGCTCAGAGTGAAGATGGAAGTTATTTAGATAGGTTTAGAGGAAGAGTGATTTTTCCAATAAAAAATCACCAAGGGAAGACTGTTGGTTTTGGTGGCCGGGATTTAACAGACCACGGACCTAAATATTTAAATTCTCCCGAAACCGAACTATTTCAAAAAGGGAAACTGCTCTATAATTTTGATCAAGCACGATCGTTTATACGTAAAGAAAAATACGCAGTTTTGTTTGAAGGATATGCCGATGTAATATCAGCTCATCAAGCTGGTGTTACAAATGGAGTGGCAACGTTAGGGACGGCTTTATCTGATATGCAAGTTAAGTTTTTAAAACGATATGTGGACACGGTCATGATTTGTTATGATTCTGACCAGGCTGGAATTGAAGCTACTCAAAAGGCCGCAAATCTTCTTAAAAGAGAGGGCTGTCAAATAAAAGTGGCAATGTTACCAGATGGTATGGATCCAGATGACTATATCAAAGTAAACGGACCTAAAGCATTTCAGGAAAAAATCATTCAATCTAGTGTAACGTATGTTACTTTTTTTATGAAGTATTTAAAACGGTCTTATCATCTGAAGGATGAAGGAGACAAAATTAAGTACGTAGAAAAGGTCTTGAATGAGATTGCTTTGTTGGACAAACCTTTAGAACGTGATTACCATTTAAGAGAGTTAAGTCGGGATCAAGACTTATCAATTGAGGTTCTTGAAAGGGAATTAGCGTTTATTCTTCGAAAAAGTCGCCATAATCATAAGGATAAGGAACATTCAACTGGTCATAATAAAAATAATACGTACACTATAGCGCACGATAAACGACTTTTACCCGCATTTCAAAAGGCAGAAAGAATTCTGCTTGCCTATATGTTACAGGATTTGTGGGTAGCGGAAAAGGTTAGAGATGAACTAGGAGTCAATTTTAATACTTCAGAGCATTGTGTTCTTTTATCCCATTTATATGGGTATTATGAAGAGGGGCATGAACCAAATGTCAGTCACTTCATGGAATATGTGGATGACCCTAAATTAAAGGATCTAATTTCTGAATTAGGTATGCTTTCTGTAAAGGAAGAGTTATCTACACAGGAATTAATGGATTATCTTAAGGTTATACGTCAAGAAAGAATGAGTAAGAATGAAATCAAGGGCTTGAAAGAGAAACAACATGAAGCAGAAAAAAATCAAGACCACATAACAGCGGCTAAAATCGCTATGCAAATCCTTGAATTAAAAAAACGTGCAAAGCGATAACTTGTATATGGATTGTTGAAATTGAATGGAAGTTTGGAAGGAGGGGGACTCATGGCAGAAAAGCCAGCTCGTTCAAAAGAAACAGAAAATGAGCTTACCTTAGAGCAGTCCAAGGAACAACTCATAGAGATTGGTAAAAAACGTGGGGTTTTAGCTTATGAAGAGGTAGCAGAAAGGCTTTCTAGTTTTGAACTTGAATCCCATCAAATGGATGAATTTTTTGAGTACCTTACAGATCAAGGTATTGAGGTAATCGGTGATTCTGATGAAGATCCGAATATGCAGCAACTTTCTAAGGAAGAAGAATTTGATCTAAATGATCTAAGTGTTCCTCCTGGGGTAAAGATTAATGATCCAGTCCGAATGTATTTAAAGGAAATTGGAAGGGTGAATCTTTTATCGGCTGATGAAGAGATTAGCTTTGCTAAGCGAATTGAAGAGGGAGACGAAGAGGCAAAACGTCGTCTTGCTGAGGCGAACCTTCGCTTGGTGGTAAGTATCGCTAAAAGATATGTGGGTAGAGGGATGCTCTTTTTAGACCTCATTCAAGAAGGGAATATGGGTTTAATTAAAGCCGTTGAAAAATTTGATTACCGTAAAGGATATAAGTTTAGTACCTATGCGACATGGTGGATTCGTCAAGCAATTACCAGAGCCATCGCAGACCAGGCAAGAACGATCCGAATACCTGTCCATATGGTGGAGACGATTAATAAGCTTATCAGAGTCCAACGTCAATTGCTACAGGACCTTGGAAGAGAGCCTTCTCCTGAGGAAATAGGGGAAGAAATGGAGCTTACTCCTGATAAAGTCCGTGAGATACTAAAAATAGCTCAAGAACCAGTTTCCTTAGAAACACCAATTGGAGAAGAAGATGATTCACATCTTGGAGACTTCATTGAGGACCAAGAAGCAACTTCCCCTTCTGATCACGCTGCATATGAGCTTTTAAAAGAGCAACTTGAAGATGTTCTAGATACGCTAACAGATAGAGAAGAAAATGTCCTACGTCTACGTTTCGGTCTAGATGACGGTCGTACAAGAACCCTAGAAGAAGTGGGTAAGGTATTCGGAGTCACTAGAGAACGAATTAGACAGATTGAAGCTAAGGCATTAAGAAAGTTACGTCATCCGAGTAGAAGTAAACGTCTGAAGGATTTTCTTGAATAGTCAATTTAAACATACTCAGTCATTAGGTTTTAACCTAGTGGCTGACCTTTTTTATACGAATTTATAACTTTGGTCGGTTGTTGATGTATAAGTAATCATTAAGACTTGGTGATAAGCCAAGTTTTTCTAAAAAGATAAGAAATCATTATGGCTCGCTTCGCGGAGCCACCATCTACCATGAAAATGGATTCCTAATCTTTGGGAATACCTTTAATAACAATATGACCAGGTCGAAATATACATTGGTGGATCCTGAAAAAGGATACCCTGCATAAGAAACGGGTTGTGACGGTATAGAAGTACCATCTATTGTGACTTGATCACGTAAACAAAAGTTTTACAGGGTCTGTTTTCATACAAAAGTATAAAACCTAACTAGCCTCAGCGAAAAAATTTAGAATGAGAGTTATTTTTTTGGTCTTGTATACAGAAGGTGACAACCCAAACAAGACTTCAGTGACTATTTGGGAAGAGATTACTTAAGTTGATTAGTGTTGGCTCTACCATCATGCCTTATGATCACTATTTTACTGATTTCGATCTCGGATTGCAAATGGCTATAATATTATTTTTGGTGATCTTTTTAAATTTTAGCGGAGAACCTTCGGGGCTTTAGTCATGGTTTGTTGACAAAAAATTATTTACTTTTTTGTTTTAGGAGAAAATCTTTTTTATAATCTTTTGTTTTGTGTTTACCCCGCATGAACGGGCAGCCAACCATGAAGCAAGCTCCACCAACAAGGGTGAAAAATTTAATGTTTTATTCTCATGGGGGAAGGACCTTTAGGTCACATCATTTGGGTGCTAACAATCAATGGGGGACGGCGACTGATTGAAGTTTCACTTTATTAATAGTCATGGTTTTCTTAGTGAATGGACTAACTCCTTTTGGGTTAATCTAGGAATGATAGGGAATTAATTTGCAATGTGGTTAGGAATTGGAAGGATTTATCCTGCATGAACGGAGAGCGATACCCCACTCAAATCTTAAGTAAAACGGGAAGAAATGCTTGGGGAAAAATGTCCGATTGGCTAAAGAGCCTTTAGGTTACACACTCGTTGTATTGTTTTTGTGGTTTTTTATGCTGTTTATAGTAAATTATCTATACATAACACTTTTCGAATGAACTATTTTACAGTAAAATGAAGGTTATGATAAAGAATAAAGATGGGGATACATAAGGAGGAAAATAAATGAGAAATAATCCAATCATACCTTACGCACTTATAGCGGTTATCGGAATTGCACTTATGCTGGTTATGTCTTTTATTGGTCTTAATCAACAAAAGGACATAGCAGAAGGGGATAATAATCAAGGGGTAGTTGAAGAAAATGAAAAAGTGTCTGGAGATCCAGCAGAAATTTATAGTGGAAACTGTCAATCCTGTCATGGTGGAAATTTGGAAGGTGTATTCGGACCGGCTTTAGCTGGGACAAATTTATCTCACGAGGATTTAGTAAATGTTATTACTAATGGTCGTGGAGGAATGCCAGCTTTTGAACAAAAATTTGATGAAGAAACTATCTCAAAATTGGCGGATTGGATTTTAGAGCAATAAGTAAATGAAAAAGGAAGCTTTCTGGTAGCCAGAAGGCTTTTTCTATTTGGAGGAAATCATATGAATGAATCGGAGTTATCTAAGAGATTATCAACCGTCGCTAAGTTTATAAAAAAAGGATCATTCTTTGCTGATATTGGTTCAGACCATGCCTACCTTCCTTGTTATGTATGCTTGAAAGATGATACAGCAAATGCCATTGCCGGCGAACTGAATCAAGGTCCTTTTCAATCTGCTCAAAGACAGGTAAGACAGACTGGTTTGGAGAAACGTATTGAAGTAAGGAAAGGTGATGGTTTATCCGTGTTACAGCCCGAGGAGGTTGATACGGTAGTAATTGCCGGAATGGGAGGAAGCCTCATTCGAACAATTTTAGAACAAGGGAAAGATCGCCTCCAAGGAGTGAAACGCATCATAGCACAGCCTAATATTGATGAGTGGGTAGTTAGAGAGTGGTTTCTGGAAAATAAGTATTGTCTCACAGCGGAAATTATAATAAAAGAGGGTGAGCCAATTTATGAAGTATTAGTTGCCGATTTCCTTGAAGAACCACAGCCTTATGATAGGGATTATATAAAAAAAGAATTAATGATGGGGCCATTTTTGTTAAAAGAACATTCCCCTGTTTTTATAGAAAAATGGGAACGTGAACTACGAAACAAGAAAAGAATCATGGAAAGTATGAAAAAAGCCAAAGAACCAAATCAAAGGAAACTAGAAGAGTTTCAAAAAGAAACTGAATGGATTGAGGAGGAGTTAAATCGTGAAGATTCATGATATTATTGATATATTTGAAGAATGGTGTCCCCAAACATTAGCCTATGATTGGGATAAAGTAGGCCTACAGGTGGGCAGTAAAGAAACAGAGGTTGAGAAAATATTAATTACACTTGACGTTAGAGAAGAAGTGGTTGATGAAGCAATAGCAGCGGGAGTTCAATTCATATTCGCTCATCATCCTCTTTTATTTAAACCCTTACCGTTCATTGATGTACAAGATTCCAAAGGACGTATTATTCAAAAACTCATTCAAAATAATATATCAGTTTATGCAGCACATACCAATCTTGATGTTGTACAGGGTGGCGTAAACGATTTGTTAGCTGAAAAAATAGGTCTTAAAGAGACGAAGGTTTTATTACCAGATGGTGAGGAAGAGCTATACAAGCTTGTGATTTTTGTTCCTACTTCTCATGCTGAAAAAGTAAAAGGGGCGATTGGTGATGCTGGCGCAGGCCATATAGGAAATTATAGTCACTGCATGTTCCATACTGTTGGAAAGGGGCAGTTTAAGCCATTGGAAGGAACCGATCCCTTTTTAGGAACTAAGGGCACGCTGGAAACGGTAGAAGAAGATCGTATAGAAACAATTGTACCAAAGTACATGATATCTAATGTTTTGAACGCTATGCGTGAAGTACACCCTTATGAAGAAGTTGCCTATGATCTCTATAGATTGAGAAATAAAGGTAAAGTTTATGGAGCTGGAAGAATTGGTTTATTAGAAAAACCAATGATGTTTGAGGAGCTTCTATCCCATATCAAAAATGTGTTCAAACTTCCTCAACTAAGATTTGTAGGTACCAAAAAAGATATGGTTCAAAAAGTTGCTGTTCTTGGTGGAAGTGGAGAGGATTTCATAGAAGCTGCTAAGCATGCTGGTGCTGATGTCTACATTACAGGAGATTTAACCTTCCATGATGCACAAGATGCACAGCCTATAGGATTACATTTGATTGACCCGGGGCATTATATCGAGGAAGTAATGAAAGAAGGAGTACAGCACTTTTTTCAATCTAAGTTCAAAACAATCTCACAAGCACCTACTGTTCTTACCTCTAAAGTGAATACAAACCCATTTGAATATTATTAAGAAAAGCACTTGTTTCTGCGAAGAAGGTCTAAGTAGTTCCTTCCTGCGATTACTTGGGGCAAAAACTTCGAAGATTACTCGATGAAGCCTTTTCGCTGGAGCTAGACAAATTTTATACTTTTATCTTTTAAAAAAAGAAGCAATGATCTTTGGAGATCATTGCTTCTTTTCTCTCACTTTAGGTAGGATTTTACGTTCTTCTACACGAGATACTCGTTTCCAAGTGTTTTGACTATTTGGATCATAGGTTTCTATGAACTTAATGACTTCTTTAGTAATGGGTGTTGGAGTTGAAGCCCCTGCCGTCACAGCAACTTTTTGAACACCCTTTAACCACTCTAATTTTATTTCACTTACGTCACTTACACGGTACGCTTTAGTCCCTGCGATTTCTTCGGATACTTGTGCTAAGCGATTAGAGTTGTTACTTCGTGGGTCACCTACAACAATTGTTAGGTCTGCATCTTTTGCTTGTTCAGCCACAGCCTCTTGACGAACTTGCGTTGCCATACAAATCTCTCTAACCATTTCGGTTTGAGGAAATTTTTCCTTCACTTTCATCATGACATCATAGACATCCCATTGACTCATAGTCGTTTGATTCGTAACAATTAATTTTTCAACATGTTCTAACTTTAATTTCTCCACGTCTTCTTCTGTTTGAACAAGGTGAACCTTTCCAGGTGCCACACCTATAGCTCCTTCTGGCTCTGGATGTCCTTTTTTACCAATATAAACTATTTCATAATCTTCTTTAACTTTTTCACGAATTAAATCGTGAGTCCGTGTTACATCTGGACATGTCGCATCAAGGACAGTTAATCCCCTTTCGCGAGCACGTTCTTTAACTTCGGGTGAGACTCCGTGTGCAGTAAAGACTACAGTTCCTTCCGTGATATCCTCTAGTAGATCTAGACGACTCTTTCCATCAAGAGTAATAATGCCCTCAGATTTAAATGCTTCTGTTACGTGGGCATTATGAACTATCATACCTAATATATAAATGGGGCGAGGTAAATTTGGGTCCTTGGCAGCATTCTGTGCAATAACCATAGCATCTACCACGCCATAACAATAACCACGTGGTGCAATTTTTATAACTTCCATTTGGCTCCCCCTTATGAAAAACATATAAGATCTATGCTAATATGTTTAAAGAAAATTACAAATCCTATTATAAAGGGTATTTCTCCATTTGACCATGATTTCCTGTTATTTATAAGAATGGCAATATTCCTGTGACTTTACTATAATGGTTAAGAACGTTATGAAAAGGAGTTTTTAAAAAATGGCTCAAAATGCAAATGAATTTCACAATTTTCGATTTTCAGAGAGTGTCCAAAAGGGAATAAATCAATTAGGGTTTAAAAAACCAACAGCTATACAATTAAAAGTAATTCCACCTATTTTAAGAGGAGAAAGTGTAATTGGACAATCCCATACAGGTTCTGGAAAAACACATGCTTATCTATTACCCATGTTTCAATCATTAGAAGAAGATAAGCGCGTAGTTCAATTTGTCATTATTGCACCAACTCGCGAATTAGCTATTCAGATATATGATGAAGTTAAAAAGTTTATTGATTTTGCAGAAAAAAAGGGGAAATGGTTTTCTAAGCTACTCATTGGTGGAACAGAAAAAAAGAAGGATATAGAAAAATTAAAGGAAGCACCTCATATTGTGGTGGGAACACCAACAAGAGTATTGGACTTGGCTAAAGAAGGAGTTCTAGATTTATATACCGCTAAGAGTTTGGTATTAGATGAAGCAGACTTAGCAATTGATTTAGGATTTTTGCAAGAAGTGGATCAAATCCTTGTTCGTATGAATCAAGACTCCCAAATGATGGTTTTCTCAGCAACTATTCCTGAAAAGCTAGCTCCTTTATTAAAAAAATATATGGATAATCCTACTCTTATCAAAATAAAAGAACAAACGATTGCCCCTGAAAAAATGGAGCATCGCCTTATTCCTTTAAGGCACCGTAAGGTAGGACAAGTCATAGAAAAGGTAGCTGAGTTAATTAACCCATTTCTAGCTTTAATATTTGTTAATCGAAAAGACGCATGTGATGTATTAGCTGACGACTTAATATCTAGAGGTTTAAATGTAGGTGTCATCCACGGAGGGCTAAGCCCACGAGAAAGAAAAAGAGTATTAAAGGAGATTAAAGATCTACGTTACCAATATATAGTAGCTACAGATTTGGCAGCTCGAGGAATTGATATTCCTGGTGTGAGTCATGTTATCAATGCTGAGCTTCCTCAAGAAGAAGAAGTATATATCCACCGTGTTGGTCGAACAGCAAGAGCTGGATTAGAGGGAACTGCTTTAAGCTTGTATAAAGAAGATGATTCACAGCTAATTTCCAAACTAGAGAAAAAAGGACTTGTATTTACAGCTTACGATGTAAATAAAGGCGAGTGGCAGCCTATTAAGAAGTGGAATGAAAGAGCAACTCGAGTGAAACAGGAATCGGAGATAGAAAAACAGGCATGGAGCAAAGTAAAAAAGCCAACTAAAGTTAAGCCGGGATATAAGAAGAAAATGAAGACGCAAGCAAAACAAATTCAAAAAAAGTTGGAAAGAAATAGTTTTAAGAAGAAAAAGTAAAGGGGAAGAGGTAGATGGTGAAAATCGGATCGCATGTTTCCATGAGTGGAAAAAAAATGTTGCTAGGGGCTAGTGAAGAAGCAGCTTCTTATGGTGCTAATGTATTTATGATATATACAGGGGCTCCTCAAAATACAAGAAGAAAAGCTATTGAGGACTTAAATATAGAAGCTGGTTTAGCACACATGAAGGAAAATGGTATGAAAGAGATAGTTGTTCACGCTCCTTATATTATTAATATTGCCAACACAACTAAGCCAGAGACGTTTCAACTAGGCGTCGATTTTCTTAGAAGTGAAATTGAACGAACAAAAGCAATAGGCGGAAAACAAATTGTATTACATCCTGGTGCCCACGTCGGAGCTGGAGATGACGAAGGTATCAAAAGGATTATTGAAGGCTTAAATGAAGTATTAGAAAAAAATCATCCTGTCCAAATTGCTTTGGAAACAATGGCAGGAAAAGGGTCTGAGTGCGGGAGGACGTTTGATCAATTAGCAAAAATCATGGATGGAGTGACTCATAATGAGAATTTGTCCATTTGTCTGGACACCTGCCACATCCATGATGCTGGTTATGATGTTGTTGAAGATTTTGATGGTGTTTTAAATGAATTTGATCAAATTATTGGACTAGAGCGCCTTAAAGTTCTACATGTAAATGATAGTAAGAATCCTCGTGGATCACGGAAAGACCGGCATGAGAATATTGGGTTTGGCCATATCGGCTTTGATGCATTATCCTATGTTGTTCATCATCCGCAGCTTACAGATATTCCGAAGATATTAGAAACCCCTTATGTAGGGGAAGATAAGAAGAATAAAAAGCCACCTTATAAATTTGAAATTGAAATGTTGAATAATCGAAAATTTGCAGAAGATTTAAAACAAAAGATAGAAGCGCAATAATAAAAAGAGATGACTTTGTCATCTCTTTTTATATCCATTTATCCAAATTATTCTCTTTCATAAGTTTTAAAAATAGTTTATTAGCTGCTTGGGCTCTTTTCATGTCTGTAACTTTTGCAACTTTTTTAATAATTTTCAATCGGTCATTTTCATCAAATGGGTCAAGGTCAGACTCATTAGCAATATTTAAAATGTTTTCTGCTTCTCTTTGAGTGATAGGTATATCATATTCTCTGGAATATTCTACTAACTGTTTAGGGGTTATATTTTTAAGCTTCTGCTGAACAATTTGTTTAATAAATTTATTCATATCGATCTCCTGTCTCCTCTCCACATTACTTTATGAAAAGTAGCTTTACATCGTGCTTCTATTTAAAAAAATGCTTAACATTTGATTTGTCTAATTTTTTTCGTTATTATGGTCGCTGGGTCTAAAGGAGTGAAAATCAATGAATTTTAAAACAAGCATTACCTGGTCAAGGTACTTTTTGACCTTATTACTTTTTATTAGTGTTTTTACTTTTGGAGTAGGTTTTGCATTGGGGAATAAACAACAAGCTGCTTTGCCTATGTTGGAGAAAAATATGTATACTCTGGAAAAGAAATCATTAGAAAATCTCAGTGAAGATTACCATGAGGATAAAGGATATTTTGTTTGGAAAACAAAAGAGGACGTTGCAAAACAAATGGTCAAAAATTCAAAGGGTAAGTTTAAAAGCAGTTGGGCAAAATCTCTTGTAGAACAAGCAGATAAAAAGGATATAAATCCATTTCTTGTTTATGAATTGATTAAAGTGGAAACAGGGGGAACATATAATGAAAAACTAGTGGGTCCTCTAACAAAATATGGTCGTGCCTACGGACTTGGACAATTCATGAAAAACACAGCACCTTGGGTAGCGGATATGGCAAACTTACCATATGAGGATCAAAAACTTTTCGATCCTAAATATTCCATAAAACTTACCATTACGTATTTAGATTATTTGTATTCCAGTTTTAAAAACTGGGATGAGGCCTTAACTGCTTATCACCGTGGAGTAAGTGGAATGAAAACATATAAAGCGATAAATGGCGATGCTAAAAGCTGGTATGCAGTGCAGATTACGAATCAAGCGGAGATTCAAATTAAATAAATGAAGTAAATAATTCCATGATTGATATCTCTCTTCTTTCATACACTAAGAAGGCACCTCTTGATTAGGAAAGCGAGGGAATTACCATGGACGATTATAAAAACCAAGAACCCGGATTCAACACATGGCCTAACGATCGAGACGATCTTCAAAACAATCAACAGGGTGGACAAGGTAACCAACAAGTAGTTGCTGAGACCAAGGATGTTGTGTTTGATAAAGGCTATCCGAATGATGATTTCGATGAGGAAATTGCTCAGGAAGTTGCCATTGATCGCAAGGATTTTCCCCATGAGCCTATTCGCAATCAAGAAAAAGAAACTGAAATGAAGTCGGATGTTCCAGTAGGATGGGGCTGGACAGGAGTAATCCTGTCATTCTTATCTTTCTTTATGATGCCAGTCATTTTGGGAGCTGTTGGGATCATTTCAGGATTTGTAGCGAGAAGAAGAGGTGCAAACACTTTAGGGAACACAGCTATTGTAGTTGGTGTCATTTCTATTGTGTTATCATTATTTTTTGCTCCCTTCACGTAATGGGAGATGAAATTTCATTCATGAAAAAAACCCCTGGTAGTGGAACTACCAGGGGTTTTTTATTTTTACACCTTAGTTGCTTCTGTCTCTTTTAGCTTATATTCTTCCGCAATTTTATCTATTTCGATTTTTAGTTCTTCCACCATTGTTTCTTCAGGAACTTTTCGTATGATTTTACCATGTCTAAAGAGCAATCCTTCTCCACGAGCACCAGCAATACCTATATCAGCTTCTCTAGCTTCTCCAGGACCATTCACAGCACAGCCTAAGACAGCGACCTTTATCGGAGCTTTAATCTGTGCAATGTAAGCCTCCACTTCATTTGCAATAGAAATTAAATCAATTTCAATTCTTCCGCAAGTAGGACAGGAAATGAGTGTTGCAGCATTGGCTGCAAGTCCAAAGGTCTTAAGTAACTCACGAGCAACCTTTACTTCTTCAACAGGGTCGGCACTTAAAGAAATACGAACCGTGTTACCGATTCCTTTGCTTAAGATAGCACCAAGACCAGCTGCGCTTTTTACTGTTCCTGCAAACAAAGTTCCGGATTCAGTTATCCCAAGATGAAGTGGGTAGTCAAAAGCCATAGAGGCCTTTTCATATGCCTCAATGGCAAGTTTCACATCACTTGCTTTAAGAGAAACAATAATGTCGTGAAAATCTAAATCCTCCAAGATTTTAATATGATGTAAGGCACTTTCAACCATGCCATCTGCTGTAGGGTAGCCGTATTTATCTAAGATCCTTTTTTCTAAGGAACCTGCATTTACACCAATGCGAATGGGAATTCCCCGTTCTTTTGCAGCTTTAACCACTGCTTCCACCTTTTCGCGTTTTCCGATATTGCCAGGATTGATACGGATTTTATCCGCACCACCCTCAATGGCTTTTAATGCAAGTTTATAATCAAAATGAATATCAACAACTAAAGGAATATTAATTTGCTTTTTTATATCTGCTATGGCGTTAGCAGCTCTTTCGTCTGGACATGCAACTCGAACAACCTGGCACCCAGCTTCTTCTAACTGTTTAATTTGAGCAACAGTTGCTTCCACATCATGCGTTTTAGTGGTTGTCATACTTTGAATGACTACCTGATCGTTTCCTCCGATCACAAGGTTTCCTACTCGGACAGGTCTTGTCTTTGTACGATGTGTAATAGACGACATATACATAGCTCCTTCCTTTACATAACATCCTCTATTATAATAGGTATAGTTCGAAATGAGAAGTAGAAGATATTATTCTTTTTCTTCCTGATTAAGATATTGTGGAAATCGATAATTTTCACCAATTTTTAGTCTAGTTGGCTCTGTGTCAGGATTTAAATACAAAAAATCTTCTAGAACCTTGTTAATCGAGTAAGGAATTCCATCGGGATGAAGTTGTTCTACAACCGCTAGAACTGTATCACCACCCTTTATTTCATAAGTGATAACCTCGTATGGAAGTTTTTCTTCTTCCTCTTCACCTTGTTCAGTGTTGTTTTTATCTATGTCTAATTCGTTTAATAATTCTTCAGTGGTAGGAGAAGAATCTGGTGAGGATGTTGCAATAGGAGTACCGACCGTTAGATCTGCATAGATACTTTTCAACAAAAAAATAACAGTAATAAATAGTAAAAGTTTTTTAGCTTTGGAAGGCATGGTGAACCCCTCATTTCTAAATTAAACTTATCTTTACTAATTAAAGTAAAAGTTAAAAATTCCTTCAAAAAAATTAAAATTTAATAGAAACTATATGTGAAATTAAATCGTAAATAGGGTATTGAGTTGTTAGGGGGAGTCGGAATGTTAAGTTTAGATCTTAGTTGGGTAGCTTTTATCATTACAGGTCTCGGAACATTGTTCTTATTAGGTGAATTACTGGTTAATATGAAAGGCATTTTTGCAATTGTCGGTACAGGATTCATCACCTTATATTTTATGGCTTACCTGGAACCAGGTATGTTTTTTCTTATGTTATCTTTGTATATTCTTGGAATTATCTTAATAATAATTGATGGGAAAGTTTTAAATGATGGAACACTCTCGGTAATTGGCATGGTCTGTATGTTACTCACCGTAGGATTTAGCGCTCCTAGTTGGGTGACAGGAGCCTATGGGGCCATGGGAGTTTTGATTGGAGCGGGGGGTTCTTTATTGTTTCTCAAAGTGTTTCCAAAACGGAAAATGTGGGGGAAAATCGCTCTTGTGGATCGCTTAACTTCCGAAGCTGGATATAATTCCATTAACGAAAGCTACCATTATTTAATTGGGAAAGAAGGAGTTACACTAACGCCTTTCCGGCCAGTTGGAACTATACAAGTGGAAGGGAAAGAATATAGTGCTATCTCCAATGGTCAATGGTTAGAAAAAAACGATAAAATCGTTGTAGATAAAGTCGACGGAACTAGAATCTTGGTAAGAAAAATTGGAGATTAAAGGTTTTATAATGAGATAAAACCGAGCCTTACGAAAATAAGGCTCGGTTTTTTACATGGTTGTTTCTTCTTGTCTTTTAGGAGTAGGAATCTTTTTAATAATGAAATGCAACAGAAGAATTGACAAGATCCAATAAATCCAAAATCCAAATGGGATGATTACTTTTGTTGAGTCTAGGATGGCAAACAGGATAGTAGGTGCTGTAACGGCGTAAGCAGATAATACCCATAGCTTTTTGTAATCTAATGTTTTACTTTGATAACGTGCAATTAGTAATCCAAGTAATCCTAAAAAGGAGATGCCGATAAACTTTAAAGCTGTTGTAAACAAATAGACACCGATTGAAATGATTATGATTGCAACAACTTTAATGCTTTGAAGCGAATCAACGAGATCTTGAATTTCATTTTTTGAAATATTTTCGATAGCCGCGGCTTTATATGAAATTTGGAAGGGTTCATTATCAGCTAGAAAAACCATTTCATTTGCTAAAAGGGCAACACCTTCTATACTTTCATCTATGAATTCCTCACTAGTAGTTTCCCCTGTGTCATCAATAATAAAAGTTGAACCGTTTTGTTCTACTTTGGAAGGTTCCCCCTCAATAACAAGTCTGTTATTTTCTATTTCGAAATCCGGCCAGCCATTCAAGGTTGTATCTACAGAGTTCATCATATTATTTATAGATACGCCAAAACTAATTGCAAATGGAAATGTAGCAATTGCCATCATGAAAAAAACATAGCCAATCGTTTTTCCGATTTTTTGAAAACGGAAGGCAGATAACATTTTAAAATCATAAAAACTCTTAACGAATTGAGTAAAAATATTCATATATAATTTATGTTCCTTTCTTTTTTCGTCTCAATTCTATCTTAGCTAAATTATCTTAGCTATACAAGTAGAGTTACTTAATCCAAAAGTTAATGTGTAATATTGGGTATGAAGCCTTGAAAATGGAACAATAAGACAAGAAAGAAAAATTAATTCATTTTTTGATAAATGAAATATTAATACTATGTAAATTTGTGACGAAAAATCTTTACAAAATGTTTATATTTCATTAATAATGAAAAAGGCAAATGAATTCATATTTTTATCATAGGGGGGGATGAACATCCGTGGAAGAATTAAATGTCCAACAATTAATATTTGAATTTATAGGTGGTTTAGGAATATTTCTCTTTGGTATCAAGTATATGGGAGATGGCCTTCAAAAATCCGCTGGAGATCGCTTAAGAGATATTCTTGACCGTTTTACATCAAACCCACTTATGGGAGTTATTGCAGGTATACTTGTTACAATCTTAATTCAAAGTAGTTCAGGGACTACTGTTTTAACGGTTGGTTTAGTTAGCGCCGGCTTCATGACACTTAGACAAGCTATTGGTGTTATTATGGGTGCAAACATTGGGACTACAGTTACAGCATTCATTATCGGTATCAAACTTGAAGATTATGCTTTACCTATTTTAGCGTTGGGAGCTTTCTTGATATTTTTCTTTAAAAGAAAGAATATTACCTATATCGGTCAAACCCTTTTTGGATTTGGAGCTTTATTTTTTGGTTTATCTCTTATGGGGGACGGAATGGAGCCATTAAGATCATTGGAAGCATTCCAAGACCTTACGGTTTCTATGAGTCATAATCCTATTCTTGGTGCAGCTGTCGGCGCGATATTTACTGTTATTGTCCAAAGCTCAAGTGCAACTGTTGGGATTCTGCAGGAGTTATATTCCCAAGGTGCTATGACACTTGATGCAGCTTTGCCAGTTCTTTTTGGAGATAATATTGGAACAACTATAACAGCTGTTTTAGCTTCTATTGGTGCGACTGTGGCAGCGAGACGCGCTGCATTAACCCATGTTCTTTTTAATGTAATTGGAGCATCCATTTTTATTATTGGAATCAGACTTTATACACCGTTTATTGCCAACTTAAGTGCATCTCTAGATTTAAATGAAAAGATGACAATAGCCTTTGCACACGGTATTTTTAATGTGACTAATACAATTATTCAGCTGCCTTTCATTGGTTTGTTAGCAGCTATTGTGATCAAACTAATTCCTAGTACTGAAGAAGAAATTGAATACAAGCCTAAAAATTTAGATCCAATTTTTATCGAGCAATCACCTGCCTTGGCCTTAGAACAAGCTAAGAAAGAAGTTTCTCGTATGGGTGAATTTGCGATGAAAGGTTTGGAAGAAACAAGCTACTATCTCAATAATTTTCAAAAGAAGCATGCTGATATGGCTCTCTCACTAGAAGATGCTATTAATAATTTAGATCGTAAAATTACAGATTATCTTGTCCGAATTTCTTCGGCTAATCTATCGGAGCAAGATAGTGTGAAACACTCTGCTCTAATGGATTCAGTTCGTGATATTGAACGAATTGGGGATCATTTTGAAAACATAATTGAGCTTGTAGAGTATAAAATCACTAATAAATTAGTACTTACCGAACAAGCCCAAAATGATTTGAATGATATGATTAACCTAGCCCAAATCACAGTAAAACAGGCGTTAAATGCCTTAGACAATATGGATCGACAAGAAGCTCTTGCTGTTGTTGAAAAAGAAAATCAAATTGACCAGATGGAAAGAACTCTTCGAAAGAAACATATTATCCGCTTAAATGAGGGGATATGTGTGGGGGCAGCTGGTATTGTATTTGTTGATATAGTGAGTAATCTTGAGCGAATTGGTGACCATGCATTAAATATTGCAGAAGAAGTGCTGGGCAAGAAAGGTTGATTTGGAAATGGGGGACGATTTTAATAATTGGCACCCCATTTCTCTTGATTAACCTCTTGATATGCAGGACAGTCCGTGCTATTATTATTTGTGTTGCCACGAGCTACGATCGATACATCTATGAAAATGCTACGAGTTTTTTCCCCATGCATCTAGCACCCATGAAGAGCTAGAAGAGAAAGGGAAACAATAGAGCGATACATCCAGTATAAGCTGCTAGTTGTCCCAACACATAAAATTCCATTGAATGCGAGGAAAGAGAAGTGGGACAAGCGAAAAATATTTCATTATATTGTTGACAATATAACAGTAACATGCTATATTATAACCTGTCGCTTCGAGATGAATGAGTTTTTTGGCGGTGTAGCTCAGCTGGCTAGAGCGTACGGTTCATACCCGTGAGGTCGGGGGTTCGATCCCCTCCGCCGCTACCATTATATCAATATTTGTATGGCGGTCGTGGCGAAGTGGTTAACGCACCGGATTGTGGCTCCGGCACTCGAGGGTTCGATTCCCTCCGGTCGCCCCATACTTATGAATTATTTTTCTTAGTTTTGCTTACTTATGATATACGGACCCTTAGCTCAGCTGGTTAGAGCTATCGGCTCATAACCGATCGGTCGCAGGTTCGAATCCTGCAGGGTCCACCATTTTTATATGAGGCATGGAGGAATACCCAAGTCTGGCTGAAGGGATCGGTCTTGAAAACCGACAGGGGTGTTAAAGCCCGCGGGGGTTCGAATCCCTCTTCCTCCGCCATATATACATATTTCAAATAAGATATTATAGCTTGCCAACTCCGTGAATAACCATCTGTGAAGGCATGCGAGAAGTGCGACATCATCGAATAGACATGCAACACGACGAGCACATAACATGAATGATGTCAGAGAGCTTTATACAATTTATTCTTATATTATGGCTCGGTAGCTTGCCAACTCCGTGAATAACCATCTGTGAAGGCATGCGAGAAGTGCGACATCATCGAATAGACATGCAACACGACGAGCACATAACATGAATGATGTCAGAGAGCTTTATACAATTTATTCTTATATTATGGCTCGGTAGCTCAGTCGGTAGAGCAACGGACTGAAAATCCGTGTGTCGGCGGTTCGATTCCGTCCCGAGCCACCATTTAAAAACAACAGGTATGGATACCTGTTATTTTTTTTATATAAAATTCTTTAAATAAAGTTTTAAAATCACAAAAGAAGGGAAAAATTCTTTTGTTGGATGTTAAGCATTATATTTGCAACTAGGTCAATGGTTTGGTAATCTTTGACTAAAGAGATTAGGTTATTCACATTTATGTAGTGGAAACCCAATTTCAAATTACATATTAAATTGAAGGAGGAATATGAAATGGCATTTGAACTTCCAGAATTACCTTATGCATATGACGCACTAGAACCTCATATTGACAAGGAGACAATGAATATTCACCACACAAAGCATCATAATACTTATGTAACAAAACTTAATGGTGCTTTAGAAGGACATGCTGATCTTCAAGAAAAGACTTTAGATGAATTACTTTCTAACCTAGATGCAATTCCTGAAAACATTCGTACAGCTGTTAGAAACAATGGTGGTGGACATGCGAACCACAGCTTGTTCTGGACAGTGTTATCTCCAAATGGTGGAGGAACTCCAAAAGGAGAATTAGCTTCTGAAATTGATGAGGCTTTTGGAAGCTTTGATAAGTTTAAAGAAGAGTTTGCCAATGCAGGAGCAACTCGTTTTGGTTCTGGATGGGCATGGTTAATCGTTGATAATGGTTCTTTAAAAGTAACCAGCACTCCAAACCAGGACACTCCAGTAATGGAAGGTAAAACTCCAATCCTTGGTTTAGACGTTTGGGAGCATGCTTATTACTTAAAGTATCAAAATAAGCGTCCAGACTACATTTCTGCATTTTGGAATCTTGTAAACTGGGATGAAGTAAGTAGAAGATACGAAGCTGCAAAATAAATAGCGAGTAAAAACAGGAGAGTATACATCTCCTGTTTTTTTTTAACAGATAGGAAAGTATAACACTTTCCTATCTGCATAAGTACAACTAAGGCATTCGCTACAAAGGCTTGGCGAATGCCAAGTTTTTCTAATCAGAATTTTTAAGTAGAAGTGAAAAATGGGGTTATTGTAGCATTCACTATACTGTGGATCTCACATCCTTACGTTGATGGTCAATTGGTTTGCGCTTTTGTTACTAAAACCAACTTTTGTTAATCTCGTTATAGAATAACTCCTTTTCTTTTGATAAAGATAAAAGTGAAAGGAAAAGGGGTTTTGTAATGAAGCATTTAAAAATAACGGAGAAAATAGATGTAAATAAAGATTTGCTTTTATTACTTTCCATTGGGGGATTATATTCTTTGGGAATTTTTCTTTCCAATACTTTTGTTAATATTTATTTGTGGAAGCAATCTGGTCAGTTTGTAGCAATAGCGCTTTATAATTTAGCTATTTACGTTCTACAACCCATAACCTTTATTCTTGCAGGAAAGTGGGCAAAAAAGATTGATCGAGTGATTGTGTTAAGGTTAGGGGTAATTTTTTTATCCCTATTTTTTTTAACTGTTTTACTTTCTGGAGAACATGCAGCAAGTTATAAATTGTTGCTTGGAGGACTTCTAGGAATAGGATATGGTTTTTATTGGTTAGCTTTTAATGTACTGACCTTTGAAATTACTGAACCAGATACACGTGATTTTTTTAATGGATTTCTAGGGTTACTTCAATCCTTCGCTGGAATGATTGGTCCAATTGTAGCAGGATTTTTGATTTCAAGAATGACTGGTAATACAGGGTATACTTTAGTCTTTGGGATTTCTTTTACTTTGTTCTTTTTATCAGTCATTACCAGTATGTTTTTGAATAGAAGACCAGCCAAAGGGAGTTTTTCCTTTCGTAGAATTATAAAGGAGAGGAGAAATAATAAAAACTGGAGAATGGTGACCAACGCCCATGTTTTACAGGGCTTAAGAGAAGGTACCTTTATGTTTATTATTGCCGTTTGGGTTTTCATCACGACTCAAAGTGAATTTGCTTTAGGGAAGTTCAATTTTACTTATTCAGCAATGGCCTTTGTTTTCTATTTTTTAGTCACCCGATTTCTGAAACCAAGATATAGAAAAGGATCCATCTTTGCTGGAGGGCTTATGCTTTATTTAGCGCTAAGTCTGATACTTATCGAATTAAGTTTTGAAACATTATTAATTTATGCGGGACTTATAGGGATTGCAATTCCTATCTTTTTTGTTCCTTACCTATCACTGACTTATGATGTGATAGGTAAGTCATGGAAAGCGGCTGAAATGAGAATTGAATACATTGTTGTACGTGAGCTTTATTTAAATTTAGGTAGAGTTAGTTCGATATTATTGTTTATAACAGCTGTAACACTATTTCCGCCAGAAAGAATCATTCCTTATGTTTTGCTTACTGTAGGAGCTGGTCACTTTTTGACCTATTTCTTTATCAAACAGATCAATTTCACTTCTCCAAAACAAGAACAGGAAGAGGAGGCTTTTCCTTTTCAAGAGAGAATGCAGGAAAATGAAAATAGATAAATATTTAGGATAGAAGGTTATTGATACTCATTGTATAATAGGAGGGATAAGGCAGAGGGAGGAACAATTTATGGTAGAACAAAACAAAAACAAGAAAAAGAAAGCACAGCTTCCCTTTCGTTTAAATATCCTTTTCTTTGTGGTCTTTCTGTTATTCTCCATTTTAATTTTACAACTAGGCGTGGTACAAATCCTTTATGGACAAGAAGCGCAGGATGAAATAAATCGGACAGAAAATGTAAAAACTGAAATCCCAGTTCCACGCGGTAAAATGTATGACCGTTTTGGGAACTTAATTGTTGATAATGAGCCGAAGTACGCCATTACGTATACCACAACAGGGGCAAGTTCACAGCAAGACCACCTAGACCTTGCTGGGGAATTAGCCCAATTTATTGAAAAGGATCCCAAGGATGTAACGACAAGGGATTTAAAGGATTACTTTGTCTTGACAAGAAAAGATGAGGCATATAGGAAGTTAACCGGAGAAGAAAAAGAAGCTCTTTCGAATAACGAAGAATATCAATTAGTTATTGATCGAATAACTGAAAAAGACTTAAGCGCAATCTCTGATACAGAACTAGAAATTGTGGCTATAAAAAGAGAGTTAGATCGGGCTTATGCACTAGCCCCTCAACCAGTAAAAAACGAGGGTGTTACAAAAGAAGAATATGCACGTGTTGCAGAGCATTTGAGTGAATTACCGGGAATTGATGTAAGTACGGCTTGGGATCGAAAAAATTTACATGGGTATACATTAGGGAACTATATTGGTAAAATCACAACCTCTAAAGAAGGTATACCTAGTGAAAATTTAGAATTTTATCTTTCCCAAAATTATAACAGAAATGATCGTGTAGGAATTAGTGGATTAGAACAAGAGTATGAGCAAGTTTTAAAGGGTCAAAAAGAAATTGTTCAACATACCACGGATAAAGCTGGGAACGTAATCAATTCGGATGTTATTCATGACGGTAGTAGAGGAAAAGATCTTGTCCTTACCATTGATATTGAACTTCAACAAATAGTAGATAAAATCATCCAGGAAGAAATAACAATTGCACGGGAGAGACACCCACAGGCAAACAAATATCTAACTGATACTAATGTAGTTATGATTGAACCCAAAACTGGTGATATTTTAGCGATCTCAGGGCAGCACTGGGATGAAGAAGATAAAGAGTTCTATGATACTTCCTATAACAATATTCTTTCGGCTTATCGTCCAGGATCAGCGATAAAAGGAGCAACCGTATTATCTGGTTTAGACTCTGGTGTAATTAGAGAAAATGAAGTCATTAAAGACCGCCCAATAAAATTAAAGGATACGGCCCCGAAAGGTTCATGGCAGAATCTAGGGAATGTTAATCCAATTGCGGCCTTAAAAGAATCTTCCAACGTCTTTATGTTTTTCATTGCCATGAGGCTAGGAGGAGAATTTGATTATTATCCGGAAATCAAACCTACCTACAATAGAGAGTCTTTTCAAACGTTTCGAAATTACTTTTATCAATTTGGTTTAGGTGTTCCAACCGGTGTTGATATGCCCTACGAATCTACAGGTTTAAAAGGTAATGAGTTAATGTTAGGTAAAATGATGGACTTTGCTATTGGGCAGTATGATACCTACACACCCCTTCAATTGGCCCAATATGTTTCGACTATTGCCAATGATGGATATCGAATTCAACCACACTTGGTTAAAGAAATTCGCAATCCTAGTGAGGAAGGAGAAGGATTAGGTTCTGTTGTTACACAGATGGGTTCCGATGTTTTGAACAAAATTGAAATGGATGATGAATATATAGATTTAGTCCAAGAGGGTTTTAGGCAAGCGTTACAAGAACCGGGTGGGACTGCTTTTTCTTACTTTAAGGATGCAAAATATAATCCTGCAGGAAAAACAGGTACTGCAGAGAATGAGGTTTATCCTATTGTGGACGGAAAGGTAACAAGAGTTAACACTGAAAATCTTACCCTAGTCGGATACGCTCCATATGATGAGCCTGAGGTCGCTTTTGCAGTGATTGTTCCTGATACAGGATCAAAGAATGAATATGATATTAATAAAGTGATTTCTAGAAGAATCATGGATGCTTACTTTGACCTTAAAGAACAAAGAAATACGAGATCGCTAGAAGGGGGAGATTCTTCAGAAACGGAGGAAACTTCGGAAGGAGAATTACCAGAACAAGAAAATAATAATTTAGATACGACAGAATAAAAAAGCAGGGGCTCCCCTGCTTTTTTATGGTATCAGAATTTATAAGTTGTTAGAGAATTTGTCTAGCTCCAGCCAAAAAGCTTCATGGAGTAATCTTCAAAGTTTTTGCCAACGATCCTTAATCTAAGGTGAGGTGAGGTCCACCCCCTTACGTCGATGGCCACAAGAAATACTTCTCGAGAATTTACTTCGCAGAAACAAGCGATTTTCTTGTTTCGAAGGGCGCCTGCACTTTTCTTATTCCATATTTTTTGTTATGGTACGGGCGATTTCTTCAAAAGTCATTTTACTTGAAAGCTCATATGAGCCTATTTGGATTTTTGTACTCAATCCTGTTTCCTGTAAGTACTTATCTAATTCTTTGGAGTTTTGAATAATATCTTCTTCCTCTAACAGCTTACTAATGAACTCTGAATTCATTCCACTTTCAATTTGTAGCAGATAGATAACACTTTCTTGAGTAGTAGTGTTTTCTTTATTAGATGAACTAATCTCATTTACATCTTTTTCATTATTACTTGATTCAGGCCACTGTATTTGTTCATATTGTTCAGATGTAAGTACAAAGAATCCATGCTCCTCTAACTCTGCTTTCATTTCAGACTGTGTCATTTTTCCTACCTGTTGGATATTGTTTTTGCCTTCATTTAAGTAAAGAACAGAGAGAAGGATGGTTGAGAATAAAATCCCTAAAGAAAAGGATTGAAGGATAATCCTCATGAAAAAGTCCCTCCTGTTTCACTATTCTGTATTTGTTGAAGAATGGAACGGACATCATAAATGCTTAAGGAAGTTTGCTTGGCTATAGTTTCCGGTGATTTTCCCGCTTTAGAAAGTCGTTGCACCTCCACAAGTAACGGAACATTTTGAAATGATTTTCCCTTTTGTTCAGGAATAGAAAAACTTAATGGAGAATCGTCGGTCACTAATAATTCTTCTTCTAGTATTTTTAGTTTTTTCTTTAATTGATAATTCTCTTGCATCATGGATAAAGATAACTGTTCTATTTGTTCGTCTATTTGATTAAAACGATTTTTCATAAAAAGCGATACAATAAATAGGACTATTGAAATACTAATCAAAGTAATGCTTGCTACGTACATTTGAGTCACCTCTAGTTTGGAATGTTTCATTTAAGTCTACATTACATTTATAACATAGGTTTAATAGTGTTGATATATTTTTTCGAGAAAGTTTTCCCCATTAAGAGGCAGTAATACCCCCACCTCAAGTCTTAAGGGAAATAAAAAGAGTTGGTGGGGGATAAACTGACATGAAAATAAAACATTAAATTTTTCATCCTTGTTGGTGAAGCTTGCTCATGGTTGGCTGCTTGTAAATATCCGATTAGTTCAAGGGCCTTTTGATCATACCCTTGGGTGCTAACAATCAGTGGGGATAGCGCTGATGGAAGTTTCACTTTATTATCATACACTACTTGAAAAGTGAAACGAAGTTTGATAATATAGTTAAGTCTGATAAAGTATGGAGCTATTGTAAAAAAGAAGTTCTTATAGATGGAGGGATAAACCATGCGTGTAAACATTACACTTGCTTGTACAGAGACTGGTGATCGTAATTATATTACGACTAAAAATAAGCGTAAAAACCCAGAGCGTATTGAATTGAAGAAATACAGTCCACGTCTAAAGAGACACACATTGCATCGTGAGACAAAGTAACAGTAGGGTAGTTTTCCTACTGTTTTTTTGTACAATCAGGATTTATCCCCGCATGAACGGGTGATAATACCTCCACCTCAAATCATAAGTACAACGAGAAGAGTAGGTGGGGGAAAACTGCCGGAAATGTCCGATTGGTTCAAGGGCCACAAGGTCATAACCATGGATACTAACAATCAGCGGGGGACGGCTACTGATTGAAGTTTCTCTTTATTGTAAGAAAAAGAGGGGTGTTTGGATGCAATCAAAAAAAGAGCTAAGAAATGAAATGATAAATTATCTGAAAGAGATTCCTAAAAATGAAAGAGAAGCCCGATCTCAAAATATACATAGGCTAATTACAAACCACTCTTTTTGGAAGAACAACCATTGGATTGGTCTAACCATCTCCCAAGAGCATGAAGTAGATACATATTCACTAATTCAATCAGGTTGGGAGGATGGCAAAAGAATTTGTGTTCCAAAATGTGATCCAAAGCAAAAAAAATTAACTTTCTATGAAATCACATCTTTTGATCAATTAGAAGTGGTTTTTTATGGTCTACATGAACCTATCCCTATGGAAACAAGAGTTGTAACAAAAAGTCAATTAGAAGGAATCATTGTACCAGGACTTCTTTTTGATAAAAAAGGCTTTCGAATAGGTTATGGTGGAGGATATTTTGATCGGTATTTGGTTGACTTTCAAGGGGAAACGATATCTGTGTTTTTTGAAGAGCAATTATTTAATGGGGATCTGCCACACGAAGAGCATGATGTTCCCATTCAATCCAATATAAGTAATAAAGGTGTAATAAAATGAAGTATATTTTCTTCTTACTCATTTGCCTTGCTGCTTATATAAGCTATCGTAAAAAGTGGCTGACGATATCTGGTTCCCTTCTTTCTGTCATAGTGGGTTCCCTCATCATGTTTGGGGTAGGCCTAAAAGGAATCGTTATTTTAGGAGCTTTCTTTGTCTCCTCTAGCTTAGTTAGTCAAAGAAGAAAAAGGATAGCCAATTATTATGGTATAGAACAAAAGAGCTCTCAAAGAGATGGAGTTCAGGTTCTAGCCAATGGAGGTGTTGCGGCTCTTTTATCAACCCTTTATATGACCTATCCAACAGAAGCACTTTGGTTTGGGATAATAGGGGACTTTAGTTGTGCAACAAGTGATACTTGGGCATCTGAGATTGGTCCCTTGTCTTCCAAGAGGCCAATATCTATACGAACCATGAAATCAGTTACTCCCGGTACCTCTGGAGCAATTTCTGTTCTTGGAACGATCGCGGCTCTTGTTGGAAGTGCATTTATTGTAACCATTTCTTTTTTCTTGGATAGAAATATTAGCTTTTTAGATTTGCTAATTTTAAGCATGATTGGCTTTTTCGGACAATGGATAGATACCATTTTAGGTGCTTTAAAGCAAAGAAAGTTAAAATGTACAAAATGCGGGCAATTGACGGAGCAGAAGGTCCATTGTGAAATGAAAACAGTCCATCAATCGGGATGGTACTGGCTTCAAAACGATGCCGTGAACTTCATAGCCATCTCCTTTTCTGCTATATTGGCCGTCCTTTACTTTGAAATAAGATGATAAGCGAATGGTTATTTTTAAGAAGAGGGAACCTATAAAATACATTGAACAGTAAGGAGTGGAATTTTAGTTATGAGAAGAGTAAATAGAGTAGTATTAATAGGAACAGGATTTGTGGGATCAAGTTACGCCTTTGCCCTCTTAAATCAAGGAATTGCGGATGAACTAGTTCTTCTTGATATCAATAAAGAAAAGTCAGAAGGAGATGCTATGGACTTGAACCATGGTCTGGCTTTTGCCCCTTCTTACAAGCAAATTTGGTTTGGAAATTATTCTGATTGCAAAGATGCTGATATTGTAGTGATCACTGCAGGTGCCAATCAAAAACCGGGTGAAACAAGATTGGATCTTGTAGAGAAGAATAGTTATATCTTTAAGGGGATTGTAGAAAATGTCATGGAGTCAGGGTTTAACGGTATTTTTGTAGTAGCTACCAATCCAGTTGATATTTTAACCTATATGACATGGAAGTTTTCAGGCCTTCCTTCTCATCAAGTCATCGGATCAGGTACCATACTAGATACGGCTAGATTTCGATTCCTACTCGGAAGGTATTTTGATGTTGATTCAAGAAATATTCATGCCTATATCATTGGGGAACACGGAGACTCAGAACTTCCTGTATGGAGTAATGCATCGATAGGGGCAAGAGATATTCAAGACCTTATAAACTCTAACCCTAATAAATATCCACCTTCTGATTTAGAAAATATTTTCGTAAATGTAAGAGATGCGGCCTATCATATTATTCAACGAAAGGGTGCCACATACTACGGCATCGCGATGGGGTTAGTTCGTTTAACAAAAGCCATCTTGCATAACGAAAATTCAGTCTTAACAGTGTCCTGTTACTGCGAAGGTCAATATGGGGAAGATGATGTTTATATTGGGGTCCCTGCCATTGTGAACCGGGAAGGAATTCGTGAAATTGTGGAGCTCCCATTAAATGAAAAGGAAAAGGAACAGTTTGCAAGGTCATCTAAAATTCTTAAAGATACTTTAACACCAGTTCTTCAAAAAATCGAAGGTGGAATAAAATAGTGATTCATATCAAATCCTATACCTAGGAATTAAGGAAAGGGGTTTTAATATGAATCGCATCCTGAGTATGATCATGATTATTCTTTCTTTTGGCGTATTATGGAAATACAAGTATCGCATCTTATCAACTGTTTTGTCAGTTGGTGTGATTAGAAAACTGGGAATCCGATTTGCTTTTAGATGGCCAAAGTTAAGAAGTGCTATGATGGGAAGCGTGTTTGGAACTAGTCCTCAAACGAAATCTTATTAGTTTTAAATTTTTGTCCCCTTTCCATATACACCATGCATGTACATGTTAACCAAAAGTGGTATGATGTAACGGAAGGGGGGGTTTTATGTATATAAAAGAACATTACTTATTTTGGAAGATTACATATGATCTTGTAGTAAATCAAGGTTTTGAAATTCTTAAATTAGAGCAAAATCCTGGTGTATTGTGGTTAGAAAAAGAAGAAAAAAAGACTACTTATCTTATTCGAGCCACCCAGCAAACATTTGATTGGTCGAATCAGTGGAAACAAGATATAGAAAGATCGTTTCGTCAAACCCAACAATTAGAAAACTTATTGCTAGGGAAAAACATAAGATTTCTGAATGTATACATATCCGAGTTCCCCCCTGTAGACCAATGGGAAGATATACAAATCCCACTTGAGAAAAAAGGAAAGAAGACAATAGTTGGGACTACCTATCTCATTACTGATGAAAATAGAGAAGAAGAAATATCGAAACTATATCAAGTATTTAATGGCTCTTACAATAAATTGGATATTCCGGTCAGTAGCGAAGAGGTTCTTATAGAGCAAATTCAGTATATGCAGCAGACTCTATTCGATATCAAGAAACAAAAAGACAAAGAAGTAAAGGACTTATTTCAAACCGGGCGTCCCTTGATCACATATGCTTTGATTACTTTGAATGTCATATTGTTTTTTTTACTTGAATTTACAGGTGGAAGTACAAATACTCTGCAGTTAGTTCAGTTTGGCGCAAAGTATAATCCAGCTATCCTGGAGGGTGAATGGTGGCGTATAATATCCTCCATGTTTCTTCACATTGGATGGATTCACATAGCGATGAACATGTTAGCACTTTATTATCTAGGCATGATAGTGGAGCGAATGTATAAGGGCATTCGATTTATCATTATCTATTTCTTAGCCGGAATTGTGGGAGGAATTGCCAGTTTTTCTTTAACCGTACATGTAGCGGCGGGTGCTTCCGGAGCCATTTTTGGCCTGTTTGGTGCATTGCTTTTTTTTGGCGTTGTACATCGAAAACTTTTTTTCAGAACTATGGGAAGAAATGTTTTATTCATTTTGGTGATTAACTTACTTTTGGGATTTTCCGTACCCCAAATTGACATGAGTGCTCATATAGGTGGCTTAGTGGGCGGCTTTCTTGCTGCTCAACTCGTCCATTTCCCAAAAATGAAACATGTATGGTATCAAACCTTAGCTGGCATAGCATTGGTATTAATTGCCGGTGGTCTATCTATTTATGGATTTAGCGATAGTCGAGAACAGTTAGATATTAGGACGGAACTGGATCTTACACAAAATCTTATACAACAGGAAAGGTTTGAAAAAGCAGAAAGTCTTTTAACAAGAGATATTGCTTGGTCGCCAGATACTTTAGAATTTTATTTTTTTCGCGGTTATGTCCGAGCTCAATTAGATGAAATTGATTTAGCAATTGAAGATTTTGAAAAAGTCATAAAAGAAGATAACCAGGATATTGCATCATATTATTACTTAAGTCTTTTGTATATAGAAAAAGGAGATCAATCCGAAGCCCAAGAAATGGTTAATAGAGCAAAAGAGATTGATCCCAATCATCCTGATATTCAAAAAGTTGAACAATATTTAAATCGGGTCGATGAACTGAATTAGTTTTTCAATTCGGCCACTTCTATCTTCAAAAAGAACAAGCAGTTGTTTGCTGTTTTTTTGCAACAATATTAGTGGAATTGGTTTTTTAAGAACGCTTCTTTTAGGTGATTTCTCCATTTTTGCACGAAGGAAATATTCACGATAAAGACCTTCCCATAACTGACCAATCACCCTTTGAGAATCATCCATGGAAAGTCCAGGCAAAGGCTTTTGATTATATTCAGGTAACGAGGTAAGTGGAATGAGATGATAGTTTTCCTTTGGAATCTGAAAGTAATTCATCCATTTCTCCCAATAAACTTCAAGTTGTTGACTAGTTGCATGATCCAGTGTCTCTTTCCATTCCTGCTCTTGATTTGTTTCAGGCTTTTTAAAAGATTCTAAAGGTGACATAGGTGAATCAATAACATATAGTTCATCTTTAGACATTAGTTGTATACTTTTAATTTGATCATCAGGGTAATGTATTTCAGAATGATGATAGGAAATGGAAGAATAATGATTATGGTCCTCTCCATGAATAGTAGTCCTTTGAGATAAAAGAGCTGTATCTTGTTTCCATTTCCCAATCATTCCTATGAGAATGCCATCAGCATATAAGAGAGAAATATCCTGTCTCAAATAAGCAGGCTTGTCTAGTTCTGATGAGACACCCCAGTCAATTTCATATTCATCCTCATCAGTTTGCTCGTTTACCTGCAAATCTGTGCTAGCTTTTTTATAATAAACATCCGTTTCAAGGGGGAAATATTTTATAACTGGCTGTTCTCCTATACCAGTTCCTTTTCCGAAGAGAAAAAGGAATAAAAAGGAACAAGCAATAAAGATAAACCATATGGTTAATTTTTTTTTCATATATTATACTCCCTTGTCTTAGTGGTTAAATAACTTGTCTATAAACACTATGAAGGGTGAGTACTATTTATTCTTTATAAAATGGAAATGTAATGAAGGAATAATTATAGGAAGTAGAAAGGGGTTTTACATATGAGCAATAAAAGTCAATCTATTATTGAAATTTTAGGACAGTTAGTTTCTATACCTAGCCCATCAGGTTACACTTCAGATGTTATTCGTTTCTGTGAAAATTTGCTTCGAAGTGAAGGAATTTATACAGAAAGAAATGCAAAGGGTGCGCTAATAGCTACCATTGAAGGTCAAAATAAAGATCAGCAGCGCTTATTAACAGCACATGTAGATACATTAGGTGCAATGGTGAAAGAAATAAAGAGTGATGGTAGGCTTTCCTTATCTATGATTGGAGGATTTCGTTGGAATAGTGTGGAAGGAGAATATTGCACGATTCACTCCTCCAATGACCAAAATGTCACAGGGACCATTCTCATCCATCAAACTTCCGTCCATGTGTATAAAAATGCTGGTGATGTTAAAAGGAATGAAGAAAACATTGAAGTACGTCTAGATGAAAAGGTGAAATCTGCTAATGATGTAAGGAGTTTGGGGATTGAAGTTGGAGATTTCGTATCCTTTGATCCACGTTATCAAGTATCGGAGAGTGGTTTTGTTAAATCAAGACACCTTGATGATAAAGCATCGGCAGCCATTTTACTACAACTGGTAATATCTTTAAGAAGGGAAAAAGTGGAAATACCTTATACTACTAACTTTTATTTTTCAAATAACGAAGAAATAGGGTATGGTGGCAATGCTTCTTTGCCCTCACAAACTGTAGAATATATTGCTGTAGATATGGGAGCAATTGGCGATGGTCAAAGCTCCAGTGAGTTTGATGTTTCCATCTGTGCTAAAGACTCATCGGGGCCCTATCATTATTTACTCAGGAAACAACTAAGTGAAATAGCTAAAAGAAATAAGCTCCCGTATACTGTTGATATATACCCATACTACGGATCTGACGCATCGGCGGCCATTCGGTCAGGATATGACATTCGACATGGATTAATTGGGCCAGGTATAGATGCTTCCCATGCATTTGAAAGGACACATGAATCTTCACTAATAGCAACATATGATCTTATCTATCATTATCTTCAAGAGCCAATGATCAGTGAGTAATTTGTGAATGAATTCTTAAAAGAAGTACACGCTAATTACTGAGTATGACAGGAAGATAGGTGATTAGCGTGGACTTAAAGAAAGAAGCGGCTCGTTCCTTTGATCAGCGTATTGCTTATTTGCGTGAGGAATTGGGAGTCGATAAGAGCTTTGATGTCATTCAGTTAGATTTAGAATATGCTGGCAAACGTATGGCACTGTATATGATTGATGGCTTTGTAAAAGATGATATCCTTCAACGGATCATGTGGGGGCTAAGTCAACTTTCGGAAGAAGACTTGGAACCCAAGCCCCTACAACGTCTCTTAAAAACCCACCTTCCGTATGTAGAATTAGAAGAGGTTGAGGATCTAGATAAAGTGGTCGATGCAGTATTAGCAGGGCCAACTGCTCTTGTAGTAGAAGGTGTTCCTTCTGTTATTATGATCGATGCAAGGACTTATCCTGTTCGTGGCCCACAAGAGCCTGATATAGAACGGGTTGTAAGAGGGGCTCGTGATGGGTATGTGGAGACTATTGTATTTAACACTGCTCTAACACGAAGAAGAGTAAGAGATCGTAGTCTTCGTTCTGAGTATATGCAAATCGGGAGAAGGTCGAAAACAGATGTTTGTATATCTTATTTGGAAGACATCGCAGACCTATCCTTTGTACAACATATTAAAGATACTCTGAGTAAAATTGATACAGATGGAATACCAATGGCAGAAAAGACAGTCGAAGAATATATATTTGGTAAACACTGGAATCCATATCCTTCTGTAAGATATACGGAAAGGCCTGATACAGCTGCCTCTCACTTATTTGAGGGGCATGTCATCATTTTTATCGATGGATCGCCAAGTGCAATGATAACTCCTTCAACTTTTTGGCATCACCTACAGCACGCAGAAGAGTATCGTCAAAAACCAATGATAGGCGCTTATTTAAGAATTGTTCGATTTATAGCAGTCTTTGCCTCTTTATTTATTCTGCCACTTTGGTATTTGCTAGCGACAAATTCAGAACTATTACCTGAAGGGTTAAGCTTTATAGGAATATCAGAGGATTACACCATTCCCCTTATTGCTCAATTTTTGTTTGCTGAGGTAGGGATAGATATCTTAAGGATGGCTGCAATTCACACTCCGTCTGCTCTTGCAACGGCACTAGGGTTGGTGGCTGCCATTTTAATTGGACAGGTTGCAGTAGAAGTAGGACTGTTTTCGTATGAAGTCGTTCTTTATTTGTCTATTGCTGCCATAGGGACTTTTGCAACACCAAGCTATGAAATGAGCCTAGCCAATCGATTAGCTAGACTATTTTTTCTAATAGTTGCAGCAATGTTTGGTCCAATTGGATTTATGATCGGTATAACACTATGGATCCTATATCTAGCTCGAATGACGTCCTTCCAAATACCATATCTTTGGCCGTTTTTACCATTTTCCTATCGATCTATGAGAGATGTTATATTTAGAGCGCCAATACCATTAAAAAATCGAAGACCATATATACTTGATCCTCAAGATCCTGATCGATAAAAATCGATTAGGATCTTCTTCACGTTAAAGTGTAAAATTAACGTAGTTAAAATTTTTAAGTACGAAGTATAAGAAAAGCTAATACTTTGAACGTCGCCTAAAGGCTCGCCATTCGATGAACTTTTCTTACTATATAAGAATCATTATGCCTGGCTTCGCGGAGCCACCATCTACCATGAAAATGGATTCCTAATCAAACAAGGAGGATAAATCTTGTTCATCTTTGGGAATACCTTTAATAACAACATGACCAGATCGAAATATACATTGGTGGATTCTGAAAAAGAATACCCTGCATAAGAAACGGGTTGTGCCGATATAGAAGTACCATCTATTGTGACTAGATCACGTATACAAAAGTTTTACAGGGTATGTTTTCATACAAAAGTATAAAATTTGTCTAGCTCCAGCGAAACAGCTTCATCAAGTAATCTTCAAAGTTTTTGCCCCGAGTAAGGAAAGCTACTTAGAGCTACTTCGCAGAAACAAGTGCTTTTCTTGTTTAGAAGGGCGCTTGCGTTTTTCTTACCTGTCTTATGTCAAAAATAAATGCGGTTACATTTTAAAAATAGGTAATTTTTAATTTCCATTTTGCGAATTAAGTTGTTATAATGGTTCATGGTGATGCGATATGAATACAATATATGATGTTCAACAGCTACTAAAAAAATTCGGTACCATAATATATATTGGGGATCGTCTAGCTGATCTTGAATTAATGGAAGCTGAAGTGAAAGAATTATTTCAATCACAGTGTATTTCAACACAAGAATATCAAATGGCGATTTTGTTACTTCGTCAAGAAAGTGCTCGTCTACGAGATCAATGAGTAAAGGATGAATTAAATTGAGTAGTAAACTATATATTGGGGTCGATATTGGTGGAACATCAGTCAAAATCGCATTTATTCATGATGATGGGACAATTCTTGCAAAATGGGAAATCCCTACGCGTATAGAAAATAATGGACAATATATTTTGACAGATATAGCATCTTCAATTAATGAACATGTGAGTAAATATAATTTAGATAAATCCAAGCTTGTAGGATGTGGAGTGGGAGCACCGGGATTTGTTGATAGTAAAGAAGGATTTGTATACCAAGCAGTGAACATTGGATGGAAAAACTTTGATTTATCGAATAGGTTAAAAGCTTTAATCAGTATACCGGTTTTTGTGGAAAATGATGCAAATCTTGCAGCTCTTGGTGAAAACTGGATGGGATCCGGAAGACAGTCGAATGACCTAATGTGTGTAACACTAGGTACTGGTGTTGGAGCCGGAATCATCTCAAATGGGGTATTAATCAGTGGAGCCAATGGTACAGGTGGGGAAATTGGGCATATCACTGTAAATGCAGATGGTGCTCCATGTAATTGTGGTAGAAATGGCTGCTTAGAAACAGTTGCCTCTGCGACTGGTATCATAAGACTTGCCATTGAAGCGTTAAATCGTCCAGAAGCAGGTGAGTTAAAAGCACGCTTTGAGGCAAAGGGAGAATTAACAGCTAAAGATGTTTTTGATGCTGCTAAAAATCAGGATCAAAAAGCCTTGGAGATTGTTGAATATGTAACTAAGGAATTAGGACTAAGTCTTTCTAACTTGGCAATAGCTTTAAACCCGGAAAGAATAGTAATCGGCGGTGGAGTTTCAAAAGCTGGCCAGTTTCTATTAGATGGCATAGAGAAATGGTTTAATCACTTTTCATTAGGAAGAACGAAAGAGGCCGTTAAATTTGTTATTGCATCTTTAGGAAATGATGCAGGTGTTTATGGTGGAGCCTATTTAGTTAAACAAAATTTAAAATCTAAGGAAATCGTTTAAAAAACCTTGTATATGCAAGGTTTTTCTCCTTTTTTGATTCCTTTAAAAATTTTGTAAAAAAGGTCTATTTCGGTGAAAATAGGTCTAATCTATTAAAATTGGTTTTTTAGAAATTACCTGAAACTTTTTCATCTTCTCAAACGTCTTATGTATTGATGTATAAATGTTATATAGATAAAAAAAAGGGAATAGAATACTAGGAGAGGTAGAACCCTCTAGGGAGGAGAAATAATATGAAATCTATAAATCGATGGATTCCATTATATATATTGGCATCGCTTTTGTTTGGACTAAAGACTTATATTGTATACCGCTTTATCTTTGATTTATCAATTGAAAATCCTATGCAGGAAATGATCTTATTTATTAACCCAATGGCAAGTGCATTTCTTATTTTTGGTCTGGGAGTATGGATGAAACCGAAACGACAAGCGTCTTTTATTCGATGGACCTCCATGATTGGAACCGTAGTCATCTTTGCCAACTTGTTATTTTACCGGAATTTCAATGATTTTATTACCATCCCAGTACTTTTCCAATCTAGCAATGTTGGAGATCTAGGCGGTAGTATACTTGAATTGTTTAAGATTACAGATATCTTTTTATTATTTGATGTCATTCTAGTTTTTTGGTTAACTAGAAAAAATCATTTGTCACCAATGATCGTTTCTTACGCAAAGCCAAGGAAAACTTTGGTTGCAGCTCTCTCTCTCACTTTATTAATTGTAAACTTTGTCATGGCGGAAATTGAACGACCACAATTATTTACGAGAGCATTTGACAGAGAGTATTTAGTGAAAAATATCGGATTATTTAATTATCATATATACGATGTAGTTATATCTTCTAAAACAAAGGCACAGCGTGTATTTGCAGATGGTAGTGAAATAAACGATGTTGAAAATTACGTCAAGGAAAATATTCCAGACGATGTAAATGAGGAACTAAAAGGAATTGCTGAAGGTAAGAACGTCATTTATATATCTATGGAGTCACTTCAGGCTTTTGTAATAAATGAAACCCATAATGGGGAAGAAATCACACCTTTCTTAAATGATCTTATAAGCGAAAGTTTTTATTTCGAGAATTTCTATCATCAAACAGAGCAAGGAAAAACTTCTGACTCTGAATTTTTAGTAGAAAACTCATTATATCCATTACCAAGAGGAGCTGTATTTTTCACTCATGGACAAAATGAATATACTTCATTTCCGGAAATCTTAGGCGAGCAAGGATACGCTACCAGTGTATTTCACGCTAACAACAAAAGTTTCTGGAATCGTGATGTAATGTATGATGCTTTAGATTTCGATCACTTCTTCTCAGAAGAGTATTATCAATTGACAGAGGAAAATACTATAGGATGGGGACTTAGTGATAAAGCGTTCTTCGAGCAATCCATTAAGTATTTAGAAACATTACCAAAACCCTTTTATTCAAGATTCATCACTTTGACAAATCATTTTCCTTTTGATTTGCCACAAGAAGAAGCTAATATTGACAAATATGATTCTAATTCGAAAACATTAAATCAATATATACAGACAGCACGTTACACGGACGATTCACTTAAAGAGTTCTTTGACTTACTAAAAGAATCTGGTTTATATGAAGAATCTATCATCGTTTTATATGGAGACCATTATGGGATTAGTGAATATCACAATAAAGCAATGAGCCAGTTTCTAGGTAAGGATGAGATTACACCATATGATCACATTCAACTGCAGAGAGTACCATTGTTCATTCATATACCTGGATATGAGAACAATAAAGTTATGACTAATATTGGCGGGCAAATTGATATAAAACCAACGATCATGAACCTTCTTGGCCTTGAGACTGGAAATGATATTAGCTTTGGTTCTGATTTGTTTGCTGAAGAAAGAAAACCGTATATTGCTTTGAGAAATGGAAGCTTTATTACGAATGATTCTATTTACACAGAATCAAAATGTTATGATAGACTCACAGGAATTGAAAATAACGGGGAGTCTTGTGAACCATTTAAAGAGCAGGTAAGTGAAGAATTAGAGACTTCTGATCAAGTAATTTATGGGGATCTTCTTCGTTTTTTCACTAAAAAATAAAAAGAATGCTTGCTATTTAGCAAGCATTCTTTTCTTTTTGTGTGCCCGGCATGGCGATAACTTGGTGGTGTAAGTCCATTACAGGCCTGGCAGTAAGAACTCTTTGCTAATGACAAGGGTGTCTCCTCCGTGAGGAGGGATCTGAAGGAAGCCGGAAGCGAATTCTTGAACTGACGAACAGAAACTATATATCCAAGGCTGAAGTGGGCGAACGGGTTATGGGAAGCATTACAAAATACATCGAAAAAGATTTACAATTAACGATTAACCAAAAGAAAAGTAAAGTGTGCGGGGCAACAACAGCAACCTTTCTGGGGTTTACTATCCAAAATTTCTTGGGAAAGTAGGATGTCGGCCAAGTAGGTTGGTAAAACAACGATTGAAAGAGAAACTCAGAAAAGAAACAAGCCGGAAACGACTTGGAATCTTCCGAGATTGCAATAATTACCTGATTGCAAAGATAAGTCCGATTGGTTCAAGGCCTTTAGGTCATACTCTTAGGTACTAACAATCAGTGTGGGACGGCGACTAATTGAAATGTCACTTTATTTTTTAGTTGAACAAATAAAAACAGACATCGTATAACCGATGTCTGTTAAAGATATTAATGGGCTGCTGAAGTAAATAGCTCTGAATACATGGTCATAACTGTAAACCAACCAAAAACTAATGCTGATATCCCAGCAAAACCAAGAGCCAATATATTCTTTCTTTTTACTTCTCTGAGTGTAGCGATAACACAAAGAATGGTAACAAATAAAAATAAAATTGCTAAAACCATTTCGCTAACCTCCTTATGTTGAAAAAGTATATTGCGATTCTTTAGTTTCTTTACTACTATGTAATATAGGCCATAAAGTTTCTCCTCATACATTTTATAAAATTATCTTGTATTTGTCGAGTAAAAATCTAAATTTCTCAATGAAAGGGGTAAAATCATGGAAATTAAGCAATACTCTTTGGGATCCCTAGGAACAAATGCGTATATTTTATTTGAAGGAAAGGAAGCATTGATCATTGATCCAGGAGGAGAATCAGCCGAAATCGTCTCCTTTTTAAAAGAAAATGAATTAAATCCAATTGCTATCCTCTTGACTCATGCTCATTTTGATCATATTGGTGGAATTGACTTTTTCCGAAACCATTTTCAACAACTACCAGTTTATCTTCATGAAGAAGAGAAGGAGTGGCTTCAAGATTCTTCATTAAATGGATCAAAGTGGTTTGGGTTAGGTGATATAACGACTGAAAGGGGCCCAGATTTTCTTATGCATGAGGATAAATATAAGATTGGAAATTTTCAATTTCAAGTTTTACATACTCCAGGGCACTCTCCAGGAAGCGTTAGTTTTGTATTTGAAGAAGCAACAATGATCATTGGAGGAGATCTCCTATTTCAAGGGGGGATTGGGAGAACTGATTTACCAGGTGGAGATTTTGATCAACTTCTTAAGAGTATAAAAGAAAAAATCTTTCTATATCCTGATCCTTTTGATATTTATCCTGGGCATGGTCCAAAAACATCTGTATGGTTTGAGAAATCAACAAACCCCTTTATCCCGGATTAACGGGTAGTAATACCCACCTTAAGTCTTAAGTGAAACGAAAAGAGTAGGCAGGGGATAAACTGCAAATGTCCGATTGGTTCAAGGGCCTTTAAGTCAGTCATACCTTGAGTGCTAACATTCAGCGGGGGGAGGCTGATTTAAGTTTCAATTTATAATATGAAAAAAATCCTTTCTTCGAAAGAAGAAAGGATTTAGGGGGGATGTGCTCTGTTCTTTTGTTGGTTAGGGATAAAAGTTAAGCTACTATTGAAACTATATAACAACATTAACACTATGTCAATAGTGTTAAACGGAAAAGGAGAATTTTTTTGAGGAAAAATTTAATACAAGCAATTCATCATGAGATTGAGCAGTCTTCAAATAAAGCAATCCCTTATTCAAAATATATTGAACTTGCCCTTTACCATCCTACAGAAGGTTATTATCAGAACAATGAAACTAAGATTGGAAAAGAAGGAGATTTTTATACCTCCAGTTTTGTTCATGAAATTTTTGCTCAGCAATTAGGAGAATTTTTTAGCAAGGTATGTAGTTATACAGGAATGCCAAAAATAATTTGTGAGATCGGTGGGGGTGATGGTCGTTTTGCGCAACAGCTTTCCTCTTCTCTTTTGGAGAGTGAATGGGAATATATAATAATTGAGTCTAGTCCATATCACCGCGCAAAAATAAAAGAAAGAACCTTTAGCTTTAAAAAACTCCAAGTATTTGGATCTTTAGAGAAAGCAGTTCAAACGGTAAACGGATTAGAAGGCATTATTTTTTCTAATGAATGGTTAGATGCTTTTCCAGTTGATGTTATTGAAAAAAAGAACAATAAGGACTACGAAATCATGGTGTCAATGGATCAGAAAGGATATTTATGCGAGAAATACGTACCGTTATCTACTGAAAGAAAAGATTGGTTAGAGAAAAATCAATTGTCTTTGGAAGAGGGATTCCGTATAGAAGTTCCATCCTTTCTCTTAGGGGAACTTAAAAAAGTAGATCATCTACTTTCTAAGGGTTTAATAGTGACTGTTGATTATGGTTATACTGCCGAGGAGAGAAAGCATCCATCTCGTAAAAAGGGAAGCCTAAGAGGATATCAAAAGCATCAAATGAAAAATAATGTATTGCTTGATCCTGGAGAAATGGATATAACTCATCATGTTCATTGGGATGTGGTTGAAAGAATGGGCCAGGGGTTCGGCTGGACTTTTGTAGACCGAATGAAACAAAGAGAATTTTTAGTGCATACTGGAATTCTTGATCAATTAGTAGAGCATCATTCTACTGATCCTTTTTCAGCAGAGAGTAAAAAAAATCGAGCCATTCGATCCCTAATTTTGGGGGATGGAATAGGGAATTCCTTCGATGTTTGCTTACAATCCAAAAGTTTATCCCCAAAGGCTATACATTCTCTTTATGTAAATGATTAAAAAGAAGCAATTCCTTTAAAAGGAATTGCTTCTTTTTAATCCCGCATGAATGGCGGTTTCCCACCATAAATCGTATGTAAAACGTGAAGAGTAGGTGGGGAAACTGCTCGTAAATGTCCGATTGGTCCAAGGGCCTTTAGATAATACAACCTAGGGTGCTAGCAATTAGTAGGGACGGCGAGTGGTTGAAGTTTTACTTTATTGCACTATCAGAATTTATAACATTAGTCAGTTTATAGTACATGAAAAAACTAGGCATTCGCCATTATGACTTGGCGATAAGCCTAGTTTTTCTAATTGGTCTATTCAAACCCTGGAACCATAATGAATGAGGTGTAATAGGAAAAACCGACAAAAAATACCGTTAAATAGGCACCAAATATGTACATGTACATACGTTCTGACAATTTCAAATAACTAATTGCTAAAAAGAATGCTGTTTGTACCATGAAAAGTAATGCAGCTGGATACATATGTCCAACGTAGAACATAACTGAAAAAATTCCAGTCCAAAAAGCTATTACACGAAATACGCGATCCATTTGTGTATTCCCCTCCTTGTTCCGGCATCCCGATTCTATTTGTATAATAAAATGAATTCCCATAGTTATTATAAACGTTCATCACAAGATTGTAAACGAATGTTCACAGTTCGTTCGAAATTCTATTATTTATATTATGCCCAATAATAAAGAAAAAACCAAGCGAATTGAACTTGGTTTTTAAGTGGCGAGAAGTACTTCATAGGAACATGCTTCACAACCATTAATTAAATTATCTTCTTCTGTTAATTCAATTTCACCAATTAGAGATTCAAACATTCCCTTGATAAAATAGCCATGCATTTTACAGACTTCTTCTTGGTTATGATGGGCCACTTCTTTGAATGGACAATTGAAAATTTTAAAAGAAATCTTATTTTCTTTTTCACGATAAGTGAATTCAGGAAATAATCCAAGCATAGTCGATGCATCTTTAATGATGTTAATTTTCTTTTCAATACTTAAATGAGGAGACTCTGTATGTCCTGAATGATCTTGATCTATAATTTCTTTTCCAAAACGTTTTCCTGTTTGATACAAGGCGTCCCTTCCTAATGGACCTAGTTCAACGAATGATTGTATAGCTATTTTTGATAATAATTGATAGTCTCTATAAGGAAAATTTAATTGTACTACCTCATCAGACAATCTATACAGTCTGCTAGGTCGACCACCTTTTCCAGTTTTCTTAGTTTCTGATACCAACATGTCAACATCTTCTAGCTTTGAAAGATGAAGACGAGCCACATTTGGGTGTATTTCAAACGCATCTGCAACTTCTTGAACCGTAACTTCTGAATGGCGTTTCGTTATATATTGATAAATGTAAAATCTTGTTGGATCACTGAGCACGTTTGTGATTCTTAAGGTTTGTTCCACCTTATTCACCCCATTCTTAAATTCTAGTTTTATTATAGTACATAATTTTTACCATGGGAATGTTATTTAGGGGCTAGAGAGCATTTGTAAAAAAACGTACACAAATTGGATATATTTTATTACAGATTTTCCAAACGGAAAAGCCCACTCCTTTAGGTGTGGATGAGAGTGAGGTCAAATATTGGGTACCATTGTTGAACCGGTGGTTTGAAGGCTATCCCACAACCAAAAGAAACCGAAAGATTTCTCACGATGAATAAAAGTGGATAGGCTTAGATGTTGGAACCTCAACTGTCGCCGTTTGTAGCGAAAACAAAGTTGAGCTACAAAAACTAGCACCAGAATGCCAAACCAATGAAAAAGAAGTAAGACGAATTCAGCGTAAAATGGAGAGGTCTAAACGAAAGACGAACCCTCAAAATTTTTCGAAATGTCACCATGAAAAAAGGAAAGCTAACCCGGACATATTCTAAAAAACACGAGAAGTTGCGTAAAAAAAGAAAAGAACATTATCGTAAGATCAAGGTTCAACGGGAAATGGTACATGAAAAATCGGAGAATGAAATCCTCTCTCTCAGTTCTGATGTTCGAGTCGAAACCATGCGGTTTCAGTCCTTGCAAAAGCGTTCGAAACATACTACTCGTAATCAAAAGAATGGGAAAATCAATCGGAAGAAGCGATTTGGAAAATCAATAGCAAATCGTGCCCCTACGTTGTTTCTATCTATCTTGGGCCGTAAGTAGGGTACCAAGGT